>NZ_JBQTCF010000001.1:0-266609 GCF_052379845.1 Roseinatronobacter sp. NSM
CCCCATCCGCACTGTCCGCGGCGCAGGATATGCCATCGGCGGGTAGCCACCGGGACAGGGGCCTGCGGGACAGGGGCCTGCGGAAAAATTGACGGGCTTGCGCTGATTCGGGCATATACTTTCGTGCTGATTCCGGTTAAGGGCGAGGGTCTTGTGTCGTTTCGGCGACCGCCCCCGGCGTGATGCGCCGCTATCCATGGAAATTTCCTGCTATGATCTCTCCCCTGTCCGAGGCGCTTGCAGAGCGCGGTTTTGACATTCTTACCCCTGTCCAGCAAGCGGTGACCGCGCCTGAAATCGGGTCCGAGGACCTGTTGGTGTCGGCACAGACAGGATCGGGCAAGACTGTCGGTTTTGGTCTGGCCATTGCGCCAACGCTGCTGGGGGATGCGGTGCAATTCGGGCCGGCGGCGCTGCCTTTGGCGCTGGTTGTGGCACCCACGCGCGAACTTGCCTTTCAGGTCATGCGTGAATTGACGTGGCTTTATGCCCGCACTGGCGCGGTTGTCACATCCTGCGTGGGGGGCATGGACATTCGCACCGAACGCCGCGCGCTGGAACGCGGGGCGCATATTGTGGTGGGCACACCGGGGCGTTTGCGCGACCATATCGAACGCAACGCGCTGGATTTGAGCGAGATTCAGGCCATTGTGCTGGACGAAGCCGATGAAATGCTGGATCTGGGGTTCCGCGAAGATCTGGAATTCATGCTGGGTCAAGCGCCGGTTGAACGGCGCACCTTGATGTTTTCGGCAACTGTGTCGCCCATGATTGCCAAGCTGGCCAAGCAATACCAACGCGATGCCAAGCGCATCAGCACCCTTGGCAGCAGCGACCAGCATGCCGATATTTCCTATCAGGCGCTGCGCGTTTCCGCGTCTGACAGTGAACATGCGATTTTCAACCTGCTGCGGTTTCACGAAGACCAAAGCGCGATTGTGTTTGCCAATACCCGCGCCGCTGTCAGCCACCTGACTGCGCGTCTGGCCAATCGCGGGCTGGCAACTGTCAGCCTGTCGGGCGAACTAAGCCAGAGCGAGCGCACACATGCCTTGCAGGCCATGCGCGACGGGCGGGCGCGGGTTTGTGTGGCCACGGATGTGGCCGCGCGCGGGATTGACCTGCCGAACCTGAATCTGGTGATTCATGCAGATTTGCCCACCAACACCGAAAGCCTGCTGCACAGGTCCGGCCGCACAGGCCGCGCAGGCCGCAAGGGGATTTCGGCGCTGATTGTGCCGCCCAAGGCTGTGGGCAAGGCCGAACGCCTGCTGAAATGGGCAAAAATCACGGCGGAATGGACAGTTGCGCCCTCGGTCGAGGATGTGTTGCGCAAGGATGAAGAACGCCTGCTGTCAGACCCTGTCTGGTCAGAACCCGTGACGGACGAACAGGCCGCTTTCGCCCAGAAGCTGTTGGGATTGCACACCCCCGACGTGATTGCCGCAGCCTATCTGCGGTTGTTTCAATCCCGCCATGCCGCCCCCGAAGAATTGCGCGCGCCCGACAGCAAACCGGCTGCGCGCGAACACCGTGAATTCGGGCCAAGCCGGTGGTTTTCATTGTCCGTGGGCCGTGATGACCGCGCCGAAGCGCGTTGGCTGCTGCCCTTGTTGTGTCGCGCCGGCAATCTGGAAAAAGCCGCCATCGGCGCGATCCGGGTGCAGAACACCGAAACCCTTGTCGAAATTGCGGAAAGCAGCGCAGCGGGGTTTCTGGCCGCACTTGGGCCGGATGGCGTGCTGGAAGACGGTGTAACCGCGCGCCCAGCCGATGGCCCGCCCAGTGGCGCGCCCACGGGTGACAGGCCGCGCGCTGGGGCACGCCCGCCCCGCGATCGGGGTTTTGATACGAAACCCAAGCCGCGTGAAGCGGGCCTTGCGCGCAGTGACCGCGCAGTGACACCCAAGCGCGACGCCCCCCCCCGGCCAAAGCCCGCCTATGATGCGGCCCCGCCTGCACCGCGCGCCAAGCCCGCCTATGACCCTGACGCGGCCCCGGCTGCGCGGCCGAAGCCGTCCTTTGACGCGGCACCCCTGCCGGAAGGGGAGCGCAAGCCCCGCCATAAGGGTAAACCTGCCGCAGCGGATGCAAAACGTCCGCCGCGTGCGGCAGGCGCAGAGGGGCGGTCTGCCGGGTTCAAGTCGCATGGTGCAAAACCCGCCCCGCGCAGCAAGGACAAACCTGAACGGTTCGACCCCGCCGCAAAACCGGCGTCAAAACCTGCGGGAAAAACCTGGCAAAAACCTGATGGCAAGCCCAAAGGCCGCCCCGCCGCCGCGCCCGCTGATGCGCGCGACAGTTCCAAACGCTTTACCCCGCCCGGCATGGCCAAGGCAGATGCCCGCAAGCCCCGCAAACCGGGGGCAGGCCCCCGGCCCGGTGGGCGCGATGCGCCACGGCGCGGGAAATAACCGCATCAGTCAGAGCAGTGTGTTCAAAATGGAAAAACCCGCATCCTTCATGCCGAAGGACGCGGGTTTTTCTTATGCGTTGGCAGGCTGGCACAAACGCCAGATGCGTTCCGGCGTCAGTGGCATCTGGATGTCAGTGCCCAACCCCGGTTCCAACGCATCCTGCACCGCGTTGACCACAGCGGCAATGGCCCCCACTGTGCCCGCTTCACCGCAGCCCTTCAGGCCCAGCGGGTTGCCCTTGGCGGGAACCGGCACGGAATGAAACCGGATGGCGGGCATGTCTGTGGCGCGGGGCATGGCGTAATCCATGAAGCTGCCTGTCAGGGGCTGGCCCTGATCGTCGAACACGACCTGTTCACAAATGGCCTGTCCCAGCCCTTGGGCGATGCCGCCGTGAACCTGCCCCTGCACCAGTTGCGGGTTCAGCAGATTGCCGAAATCATCGACTGCCGTGTAGCTTAGGACCTGCAGCGCGCCTGTTTCGGGGTCCAGTTCCACTTCTGCCAGATGGGCCCCATTGGGGTAGGAACGCGCGTCCAGCTTGGCGCTGCCCGCATGTTGCAGCAAATCCGCGCGCCCCTGACTGCGCGCCAGATCAGCGGCTTCGATCAGGGTCAGGGTGCGGTTGGACCCCGGCGCGCGGAAGCTGCCTTCGTCGAACCCCACATCCGCGCCCAGTTCGGGGGCCAGAAATTCCGTAAACGCTGCCACCATCTGCCCCACTGTGGCCAGTGTCGCATTTGTCTGCACCGTGACCGAGCGCGAGCCCCCCGTGCCGCCGCCTTTGGCAATGCGGTCGCTGTCGCCTTGCACAACATGGATCGCATCAAGGGGAATGCCGGTCTGGTCTGACAGGAACTGTGCGAAAACGGTTTCATGGCCTTGTCCGTTGGATTGTGTGCCGATCATCAGCGACACGGTTCCGTCGTCGTTGAAGGCGATTTCGGCATTCTCGGACGGGTTGCCCATGATGCTTTCGATATAATAGCATAAGCCCAGCCCGCGCTTGCGCCCGCGTGCTTCGCTTTGCGCGCGGCGTGCGGGAAACCCTGCCACATCGGCGTGTTTGCGCGCGTCCCCCAGCAGGCGTGCAAATTCCCCTTCCTGAATGTGGTCCCCTGCGACTGTGGCATAGGGAAAGGCACCGGGCGCGATGAAATTGCGCGCGCGCAATTCGAACGGGCATATCCCCAACTGGCGCGCGGCCTTGTCCATCAGGCGTTCCAGAACAGTAATTGCTTCGGGCCTGCCAGCGCCGCGATAGGCGTCCACTTGTGTGGTGTTGGTGTATATGCCGCGGGTATGGATGAAGGTTGCGGGAATGTCATAGGCCCCTGTTGCCACCATGGAAAACAGCTGCGATTGAATGCCTTGGGCAAATTCCGAATTCCACGCCCCCAGATTGGACCAGTTTTCCACCCGGTAGCCCAGAATGCGCCCGTCCGCGTCCAGTGCCAGTTCCGCATGGGACCGCAAATCACGCCCGGCATTGTCCGACACGATGGCATCAGACCTGTCTGGTGCCCATCTGACCGGACGCCCCAGCGCCTTGGCGGCATGGGCGATGACGAAATATTCGGGATAGGGCATGCCCTTCATGCCGAACCCGCCGCCAACATCGGGGGTTGTCACGCGCACATCCTGCGCGCGCAGGTCCAGCATTTTGGCCAGCCGTTCCTTCATGACCCAGACACCCTGTCCGCCAAAACAGAAATGCAGCCGCGCGCCGTCCCATTGGGCATAGGCCCCGCGCGGTTCCATCGACGCGGCCAGCAGGCGGGGTTGCTCCACAGTTATGGAGATGCGGTGTGGGGCATGTTCAAACGCTGCCTGCACGGCGGTTTCATCGCCCACCGCCCAGTCATAGGCGATATTGTCTGGCGCTTGCGGGTGGATTTGTGGCCCGCCCGGCGCAAGGTCAAGATGGGCGGGCAGGGGGGCTATATCAAGTTCGATCAATTCCGCCACATCGCGGGCCTGTGCAAGGGTGTCGGCCACCACCATGGCCACCGCTTCACCCACAAAGGTAACGCGCTCGCGGGCCAGTAGCGGGCGGGGGGGATTCGCGCCTGTGCTTCCGTCTCGGTTTGTGCGCAGGCTGGCTTCCATGGGCTGGGTGATCCCCGCCGCTGCCAGAGCCGCCGCGTCCAGAACCGCATGCACGCCCGGCGCGCCTTGTGCGGCAGACAGGTCCAGTGTCAGGATGCGGCCATGGGCCACCGGCGCGCGCAAGAAGACGGCATGCAGCGCGTCCTTCGGGGCCGCGTCATCCAGAAAGTTGCCCGCGCCCGTCAGCAGGCGTGTGTCTTCACGGCGTGGGACGGATTGGCTTTTTCCGAATGCTGTCATGATATCCTCCAGTTATTGCGGTTCCGGGCAGACCCTAGCGGGGAGTTCGGAACCATACCACTGGTTTATAGCCCGCGATTTGCGGCCCGACACAGGAATAATGCCACTTCATGACAATTGTCATATTCCCGTTACATGCCAGCCCTATCAGGACCGTGTTGATGAACCGCCCGAAGCGGGCAAACCAGAGGACCGATTTATGCGCACATCCTTTTCACTTTCTCTTGCCGCCTCTGCGCTGGCACTTGCCGCCGGTGCCGCACAGGCACAGAATGTTGACCCGAACCTGCCAGAATATCAGGCCGCTTCGGGTGTGTCGGGTAACCTGACCTCGATCGGGTCGGACACGCTCAACAACCTGATGACGCTGTGGTCTGAAGGGTTCCGCAGCTTCTACCCGAATGTTGCCATCCAGATTCAGGGTGCCGGTTCGGGCACTGCCCCGCCCGCACTGGTCGAAGGCACAGCCCAGTTCGGCCCGATGTCGCGTGCGATGCGCGGCTCCGAGATCGAAGAATTCGAAGCGCGCTACGGCTATGAGCCGATCCCGCTGCGCGGCGCGATTGATGCGCTGGGTGTGTTCGTGCACCGCGACAACCCCGTTGAATGTCTGAGCCTGCAGGAAGTTGACGCCATCTTCTCGTCGACACGCGCTGGCGGTGCTGATGAAGCCATCACCACATGGGGCCAGGTTGGTCTGGAAGGCGAATGGGCAGACCGTCCTATCGCCATGTATGGCCGCAACTCGGCTTCGGGGACCTATGGGTATTTCAAGGACGTGGCATTGTTTGGTGGCGACTATAGCCCCGAAGTGCGCGAACAGCCCGGTTCCTCGACTGTGATCCAGGGTGTTGCTGCGGATATTGGCGGCATCGGTTACTCGGGTGTCGGCTATGGCACCGCAGACGTGAAAGCGATCCAACTGCGTGGCATTGACGGCGAATGCTACAGCACTGAAGATGCCCCCTCGGGCAACTACGCGCTGGCCCGTTTCCTGTATGTGTACATGAACGTGGACCCCAATGCCGAGATGGAACCGCTGCGCGCTGAATTCGTGCGCTACGTTTACAGCCAGCAAGGCCAGCAAGATGTTGTGCGCGCAGGCTTCTTCCCTGTCGTGCAGATGATTGCAGATCAGGATCTGGAATTGTTTGGTCTGAACTAAGGTTTTGACCTGAACGGGTGGGGCGGCATTTGTCGCCCTGCCCATTTTTTATTTTCAACGTGATGGACACGCAACATGAGCGATATGGCCCCCACCACCAGTGAACGCGGCGCGGCGGCGCAAAAACGGCGCATGACCACGCGCACCAGTGTGGTTCTTGGCGAAAAACTTGCGGGCGGTATCATCACTGTCGGCGGCCTGATGGTGATTGTTGCTGTTCTGGGGATCATGGTGTTCCTGTTTCGCGTGGTCGCGCCCCTGATGGGGGGGGGCGTGGTGGATGGGACTGTGCGCCACCAACTGGACCTTCCGGGTAATGTTGTCTGGGCAAACAGCGATGAATTCCAGACTTTGGCGACGCTGGTTGACACGGGCGGAACGGCGCTGACCTTCCATATTCCCAGTGGCACCGAAGTCGCCCGCGAGGTTCTGGATTTCGGCACGTCGCCGGTGACATCCGTTGCGGGCACATTGGAACGCGACCGCGTGGCTTTCGGGTTCGAGGACGGGACAGTGCGCTTTGCAACCATCGGGTTCAACAGCACCGCCACGTCGCGCAACCGCATGCCAAGCGGCCTGACCCGGATTGATGCGCGTGACCAGATGCTTGACGGGTTTGTCTATACGCAGGTGGGAACAGGCGACTTCCGCACCAATTCCGCGAATATCGAATTGCGTACGGTTGAACAGGTGTCGGACCTGCCCATCATCGCGCTGGATTACCGCATCGGTGGCACAGTGGAACGCCCCACCATTGCCTTTGCAACCGTTGACGCATCAGGGCAGGTGCGGGTCAGCCAGTCGCGTGTGCAAATCAACATGATGACGGGGCAGGAAACAGTCACCACCACCACGACCGACCTGCCGCCCCTTGGCATGGGCGCGGATGAAACGATCACGGGTATTTTGATGTCGGGCACCGGGGACCGTGCCATGGTGGCCACGGATGCGGGGTTTATTTACCGCTATGACCTGCGCAACATGAACGCCCCGTCCCTGGCCGAACGCCGCCGCGTTGCCGATGATGGTGTGGGCGTGACCGCATTGACATTCCTGACCGCCGAGGATGCGCTGGTTGTGGGCACCGAAGATGGGGGGGTCGCGGTGTGGTTCCGCCTGCAAACCGGCACCACCAACACAACAGACGGGCGCGAGATGGTCCGCGCGCGCGTGCATGCGCCGTTGCCTGCGGCCATTACGGACCTGTCTGAATCGCAGCGCTCCAAGGAATTTGTGGCGACTGATGCGGCGGGCAATGTGTGGGTGTATCATTCCACCTCGGATCAGGTGCTGTTCCGGTTCGAACGCTCCGGCGAGGTGTCGGATGATGTGCAGGCCATGTTGTTTCCACGCGCTGACGGGGTTTTGCTGGTCAATGACGCCGCCGAGGTCGAGGCTTGGCAATACACGCAAAAACACCCCGAAGTGACGCTGAAAGTGCTGTTCGGCAAGATATGGTATGAAGGCTATGGTGACCCCGAGTATATTTGGCAATCCACCGCCGGAACCGACCTGTCCGAACCGAAATATTCGCTTGTCCCGCTGATTTTCGGCACATTCAAGGCTGCGTTTTACGCCATGATCTTTGCTGTGCCCATCGCGCTGATGGCTGCGATCTATACATCGGAATTCGTGGATAAGCGTGTGCGCGGAACTGTCAAGCCGATGATGGAAATGATGGAATCGCTGCCGACAGTGGTTCTGGGTTTCATCGCGGCACTGGTTCTGGCGCCCTTGGTGGAAGAATGGATTGGCGCGGTTCTGCTGGGCTTCTTCGCGCTGCCCATGGGGTTGATGATCGGCGCGTTTGTCTGGCAGACACTGCCCGCGCAAACCGCGCTGAAATATGACGGCTTCCCCAAGTTCACGCTGATGGGGCTGTCCATTCTGGTGACGGCGTGGATTGCGGCGCAATTGGGCACTACGCTGGAACAGGTCCTGTTCTATGGGGACTTCAAACAATGGACGACCGGGCGCATTGGCACGGGCACGCCCTTCATGTTCCTGATCCTGCTGCCGCTGTCGTATTTTGTCACCGCATGGACCTTTCGCAAGCAATTCGGGCACCATTACCGCGACCTTATTGCGGGGCTGGACAGATCGCGCGCGGGCATGGTGGATGCGGGGCGCTGGATTGTGCTGCTGGCGCTGGCGATGGTGCTGTCGTTGCTTGTCGCGCTGGCGCTGACCACCATTGGCTATGACCCGCGCGGCAGTTTCATTGACAGCTATCAACAACGTAATGCGCTTGTGGTCGGGTTCATCATGGCGTTTGCGGTGATCCCCAACATCTATACCCTCGCCGAAGATGCGTTGAATTCCGTTCCCGGCCATCTGCGCGCCGCGTCACTGGCTTGCGGGGCAACGCCGTGGCAAACTGCGCGCTGGGTCATTTTGCCGACTGCGGCATCAGGGGTGTTTTCGGCAGTCATGATGGGCATGGGGCGTGCTGTGGGGGAAACCATGATCGTGGTCATGGCCGCGGGCAACACGCCGATCATGGAGTGGAACATCTTTTCGGGGCTGCGCACCCTGTCTGCCAATATCGCGATCGAACTGCCCGAGGCGGTGAAGGATGGCACGAATTACCGTGTGCTGTTCCTTGCTGCGCTGACGCTGTTTGTCATGACCTTCATCATCAATACAGGCGCGGAGTTGATCCGCCAGCGCTTCCGCAAGCGCGCCTTCAATCTGTAATATCAAGGCTTGGGGACAGATATGACCAGCTTGAACGAACAACATCCTCCTGCCTCGGGGGCGGCCGGTGCGGCCAGTGTGGCCGCGCGGCAAGCCGTGGCACCGCGTAATCGCAGGCGCTATTCGGCGGACCTGTCGGCGTTGGGGGAACCTGCGCTTTGGGGGTTTGGCGGGGCCCTGGCGCTGGGCATCATCCTGATTGCCGGGTTCCTGATGGTGGTGCTGTATAACGGCGCGACCACCTTCTGGCCCAAACCCATTGACCGCGTGGAACTGACTGACGGCACCGTGATTGCAGGTGTGGAACGGCGCGGCACCATCTTTCGCCCGGACCTGCCGCGCCTGACCGATGAGCAGCGCGCCGAGGTGGAGGGCAATGACGGCTTTGCCTACCGCACATTGTATCAGACTGCGAATTTTGACCTGTATGGCGATGATTTCCGCTGGGTTGCCGATTTCGAGGTGGCAGACGTCACCCAGCCGCGGGATTTTTACTATTTTGAACGTCAGGTCTGGGGGGTGTTTGTCGGGCGTATTGCGGCGATGCAGATTGCAGGCCAGCAAATGGACTATGACCCCGCCGTGTTTCGCCGCGAACAGGCGGCTGCGCGCGACCGCTTCCGCGAGATCCGCCGGATTGAGCGCAGCGAGATTGGGCGCATCAACAACCTGATTGAACGTGAACGCCTGAACCAGCGCCGCGCCGTGCTGCGTCAGGGCGAAGCGGATGCCGCGCCCGTTATCGCCGAATCCCAGTCCCGCATTGCCGAATTGCAGGCCGAATATGCCGTGCTGCAAGCCCGCGTGGACGAAGTGCGCGCGCTGGATCGCGGGTTCCGTGTCACGCTGGAAGAAGTCGGCGGGCGCACCATTGAACCCGAAATCAGCCAGATCGTGCGCTATTACCCTGCAAATGCACTAAGTATTTCCGACAAGATGGGCATATACATATCGCGCTGGTGGGAATTCGTGTCGTCCGAACCGCGCGAGGCGAACACTCAGGGCGGCGTGCTGCCTGCCATTTTCGGCACCGTGGCCATGACGCTGCTGATGGTCATTTTTGTGGCCCCTTTCGGGGTCATCACCGCGCTGTATTTACGCGAATATGCCAAGCAGGGGCGCATCACGTCGATTGTCCGCATATCTGTCAACAATCTGGCCGGTGTGCCGTCAATTGTTTACGGGGTCTTCGGTCTGGGCTTCTTTGCCTATACGATGGGCGGCACAATCGACCAGTTATTCTATCCTGAAAACCTGCCCAACCCGACATTTGGCAAAGGTGGTATTTTGTGGGCGTCGCTGACGCTGGCCTTGCTGACCGTGCCTGTTGTCATCGTCGCCACAGAAGAAGCGCTGGCGGCTGTGCCACGCTCCATGCGCGAAGGGTCGCTGGCCTGCGGGGCGTCCAAATGGCAGACCATCCGCTATGTGGTGCTGCCAAAGGCCCTGCCGGGTATCATGACAGGCATGATTCTGGCCATGGCGCGCGGCGCAGGCGAGGTGGCCCCGCTGATGTTGGTGGGCGTTGTGAAACTGGCCCCCGCATTGCCCATCGATGCCTTTTACCCCTTCATTCACCTTGATCGCAGCTTCATGCATCTGGGCTTTCACATTTTCGATGTGGGTTTCCAGTCGCGCAATTCCGAAGCCGGCAAGCCCATGGTGTTTGTTACCACGCTGCTGTTGCTGGCCCTGATCGTCGCCATGAACGCAACTGCCATCATTGTCCGCAATCGCCTGAAGCGTAAATACGCAACTGGCCAGTTCTAAGAGTGACCCATGGACACAATCGAATTCGAACCGACCGCCTATCATATCAAGAAATCCGATGCAGGCACCGCGCTTGAAATCAGTGATTTCAACCTGTGGTATGGCCAGAAACAAGCCTTGTTCGACAACAACCTTGAAATCCAGAAAGGGCAGGTCACGTCGCTGATCGGCCCATCGGGTTGCGGGAAATCCACGTTGCTGCGCTGCCTGAACCGGATGAATGATCTGGTGGATGATCTGCGCATCGAAGGGCGGATCACTGTTGACGGTTTCGATATCTACGCCAAGGGCGTGGATGTCATTGCGCTGCGCAAGCGTATGGGCATGGTGTTTCAAAAGCCCAACCCCTTTGCAATGTCGATTTATGACAATATCACCTATCCGCTGCGGGTGGACGGGGTGACGAAAAAATCCATACTGGATGAAACCGTGGAACGCGCCCTGCAACAGGCCGCGCTGTGGAAAGAGGTGAAGGACCGGCTGAATGACAGCGCGCTGGGCCTGTCGGGCGGGCAGCAACAGCGCCTGTGTATTGCGCGCGCGGTCGCGTCCGACCCCGAAGTGTTGCTGATGGATGAACCCTGTTCCGCGCTGGACCCCATTGCCACAGCCCGGATCGAGGAATTGATCGAAGACCTGAAGGGCACCTATTCCATTGTGATCGTCACGCATTCCATGGCACAGGCCGCGCGTGTGTCGGACAACACCGCCTTCATGTATCTGGGCCATCTGGTGGAATTTGGCGATACCGACACCATTTTCACCAACCCGCAGAAATCACGCACCAATGATTATGTCACTGGCCGGTTCGGATAGCGCCTTATGTATGACGCGGCCACTACGGCGCTGATTGCGGCCCTGCCGCAGCCGGTCTTGTTGATCGACATGGCCGGTATTGTGAAAAGCGCGAACCCCAACGCCGTGGACCTGTTCGGGTCCCATATCAAAGGCGCGCAAATCCGCGCGCATTTACGCCAGCCTGATGTTGCGGGCATGCTGGACCGGGTGCTGGGCGGTGCGCACAGGGGCAGTGCGAATTTCATTTCCAGCGCGGGCAGCCGTGAAACGGTCTGGCATGTCACCGCGCGCCATGTCGATGACCGCACTGTAGTCCTGTCGCTGGGCGATGTGTCCGATATTGAAGCGGCCGAAGCGCAGCGGCGCGATTTTGTCGCCAATGTCAGCCATGAACTCCGCTCGCCGCTGACAGTGCTTTCGGGGTTTATCGAAACCTTGCAGGGGCCTGCGGGCGATGATGTGGTGGCGCGTGGCGAATTTCTGGCCATCATGGCAGATCAGGCCGAACGCATGACCGGCCTTGTTGCGGACCTGTTGTCGTTAAGCCGTGTGGAATCCACCGAAAAAATTCGCCCGCGCACAGTGACCTCCATCGATATGGTGCTGAAAGCCACCCTTGCCGCCCTGCGCCCCCAGATAGAGGCAGCGCAGATTACCATTTCCTATCAGGTCGCGCCGGATATTGCCGATATGCCGGGGGATTATGACCAATTGGTGCAGGTGTTCCATAACCTGATCGAAAACGCCATAAAATACGGCTATGGCGGCGGGCGGATTGATGTGACTGCGCAGCACATGCCCTCTATGCCGGGATTTGAAGGCGCGGTTTTGCGCGTCAGTATCCGCGATTATGGCGAAGGGATTGACCCTGTTCATATTCCGCGCCTGACAGAACGGTTTTACCGCGTGGACAAGGCCCGTTCGCGCGACAGCGGCGGCACGGGGCTGGGGCTGGCGATTGTCAAACATATCCTGAGCCGCCACCGTGGCAGGCTGATCATTCGTTCCGCCCAAGGGGAAGGCACCACATTTGACGTGGTTCTGCCCTGCATCCCGTCTGCGACCATATCAGACAACCCAGAGCAGTGAGCAGGGCGCGCGCCTACAGATCGGCTGCGCGCGTTATGCGGCGCGTGGTGGTGAATGCGCGGTCAAGTTCGGGGTTCAGGGCAAGCCCCAGCCCCGGACCGGGGGGAACAGTGATCTGGCCATCCATAACCTTGGGCAGGGCTGTGACCAGATCCCGATACCATGTGCGATAGAAGGCGCGCACGCTTTCTTGCACCAGCGCATTGGGCGCATTCAGCGACAGATGGGTGGACGCGGCCAGAACCACGGGCCCTGTGCAATCATGGGGCGCAACCGGCAGGTGCCACGCTTCGGCCATGGCGGCAATCTTGCGCGCCTCTGACAGGCCGCCGCACCAGCTTAGGTCCAGCATGACAACCCCCGCCGCGCCGGTTTCCAGCAAATCCCGAAACCCCCAGCGCGTGGCCAGTGTTTCTGACGCGCAAATGGGCGCCTTGGACGCTTGCGCATAGCGCGTCAGGCTGCCAAGGCTGTCCATGCGGATGGGGTCTTCGTGCCAGAAGGTGTTGAACGGTTCCAGCGCGCGGGCAATCTGGATGGCGGGCAAAAGCTGCCACATGGAATGAAATTCCACCAGGATATCCATCTTGTCGCCCACCGCGTTGCGTATTTTCTCAAAGGGGTGCAGGGCGGTTTTCAGGTCATCGGGCGCGATATACTGTCCGCGCGATTTTTCGGCGGCAATGTCAAAGGGCCATATTTTCATGGCCGTGATCCCGTCTTCCAGCAAGGACAAGGCCAGATCGTCGGCGCGGTGCAAGAAGGCATCAAGGTCGTCATAGGCGCGGGGCTGTCCGCCATGGCCCCAGTTGCCCACCTGCTGGCCGTCCGCGTTCTTGATGTAGTCCAGCCCCGCGCAGGTGTTATAGGTGCGGATGGACGGGCGCGTGAACCCGCCCAGCAACTGCGCGATGGGCTGGCCTGTGGCCTTGCCGAACACATCCCACAGCGCAATGTCAAACGCCGAATTGCCGCGCATTTCCGCCCCCGCTGACCGGCACCCCAGATAGCCCACCAGATCAGCGGCCAAGGCGTCAATCTGCAGCGGATTGCGATCAATCACGCGCGGGGCAATCCATTCATGCACATGCGCTTCGACTGTGGCTGCCCCGAAAAACGTCTCGCCCAGTCCGGTGATCCCTTCGTCAGTGTGCACTTCCAGCCACAGCAGATTCGGACGCTCCGCAATTCGGATGGTTTCAACGGCGGTAATCTTCATGCGGCACCTTTTTGTGTTGCTATATTTGGATTGCGGGAAGGGGGAGGGGCGCGTCAGTCGAACATTTCCAGCCGCAAGCCCACACGCTGCGCGCCCCCTGCCAGATGCGCGCGCATCGCTGCGCGTGCGGCCCGCGCATCGCGCGCGGCAATCGCGGCGTAGATTTCGCCATGTTCGCGTCTGGTCTGGGCGTGCAGCGCGTCCAGTGGAATTTCCGCGCGCGCGGCCAGAATGACATGCGCAATCCGGTCCGAAATGGCCGTCAGGAATTGCACGAAATAGGGGTTTCCGGTTGCCTGCGCCAGCGCGCGGTGGAAATCCAGATCCGCCGCAACCGAACTGTCGGCGCTGTCTTCGGGGGCGTCAAACCGGGCCAGCGCAGCGGTAATGCGCGCCAGATCGTCGGCGCTGCGGTGGCGGGCGGCAAGGGCTGCGGCTTCTATTTCAAGGGGGGCGCGCAGCTGGAACAGGTGCTGGAAGGCCCGGTTGTCCATGTCCTGCGCGCCGTCCAGCCGGATGGGGCGCGCCGTGGGGTCCACGACGAAGGCACCAGCGCCTTGCCGGGTTTCCACCAGCCCTTCGTTGCGCAACTGGGCAATGGCTTCGCGGATAACCGCGCGACTGACGCCAAATTCACGCGCCATCGCGGCTTCGGTCGGCAGGCGTGCGCCTGCCGCCAGCCCGTCCGCTTCGATTTGCGCCAGAAGATGCGCGGCAATGCGTGTCGAAAGCTGGGTGTTGCGGGAAAACGCGGTCATATCCGGGGTCATGTGACCGGCCCTTGCGCAGGCGAAAGCTGGCAATTCGGGTTCATGATCTGCGCGGGATCAATCGCGCGTTTGATCGCGTCCAGAAGATCGCGTTGTGTGGCTGGCAAGGCATCCTGAAAATCCGCGCGCTTCAACCGCCCGATTCCGTGTTCGGCGCTGATGGACCCGTCAAAGCGCGCCAGCACCTGATAAACCAGTTTCTTCGCGGCCTCGATCTGGTGATCTGGATCACCTTCGGGGGCGGGCAGCACGTTCAGATGCACATTGCCGTCGCCCACATGCCCGTAGGACACGCACACCGCCCCCGGCAGCGCGGCTGTAACTGCCGCTTCGGCAGCCGCCACAAATTCCGGCAGGCGGGACAAGGGCACGGACACATCGGTGCGCAAATGCCGCCCGCGCCGCGCCTGCCCTTCATTCATCCCTTCGCGGATTTGCCACAGCGCGCGGGCCTGCGTGTGTGATTGCGCAATCACCCCGTCGCGCACCAGCCCTTTTGAAAACGCCAGTTCCAAAAACCGCTCCATCAGGTCGGCCACATCCACCAGCCCCGACCCCGCAAGGTCCATCAGCACATAGGCGGGCGCGTCGGTGGCCATGGGAATGGACAAATCCGGCATGGCCTCTCTCGCCAGTGTGAACGCCAGCGGCGGCATGAATTCAAACGCCGACATCAGGTCGCAGCACTGGCGGCGGGCCAGCCGGAACAGGGACATCGCATCTTCCAGCCGGTCCAGCGCCAGCAGCGCGGTTGCGGTCTGTTCGGGCAGCGGGCCAAGTTTCAGTGTGGCCGCCGTGATCACGCCAAGCGTGCCTTCCGCGCCAATGAACACCTGTTTCAGATCAATGCCGCGATTGTCCTTGCGCAGCCGCGACCGCAAATCCAGCACGCGCCCGTCCGGCAGCACCACTTCCAGCCCCAACACCAGATCGCGCGTCATGCCGTAACGCAGCACATTCAGCCCGCCCGCATTGGTGGACAGGTTCCCGCCAATCTGGCAACTGCCCTGCGCGCCCAGCGCCAGCGGGAAAAACAGCCCCGCGTCGGCCAATCCGTCCTTCAGGGTTTGCAACACAACGCCTGCTTCCACCTCGGCGGTGAAATCATCGGCATCGATGCGGCGGATCCGGTTCATGCGTTCCAGACTTAGCACCACCTGCCGCGCAGGTGTGTCGGGCACAGCGCCCAGCACCAGCCCCGTGCGCCCGCCCTGGGGCACAACACCCACGCCCGTGGCCTGCGCGGCGCGCAAACACGCCGACACCTGCGCGGTGTCACGCGGGCGCAGCACCGCCAGCGCGCCTGATTGCACATCGCCGTGCCAGTCGCGGCAATAGGGGGCCATGTCAGGCCCGGTCAGAACCAGATCAGCGGCCAGTTCCGCGCCAAGGGCAGTGCGCAATAGTGCCAGCAAGGGCGCATCAGGCGGTGTTGTCATGTGTCAGGCTTCCGGCAAGGGGCGTTTTGGGCTTTGCTTTATAGATATGTCAGGTTATCAGACAAATTAATAGGAAAGCAAGCGCAAGACGCGCAGTAGGGAAGGGGCAAGAATGCATATTCTGATAACAGGCGCGGCCGGAATGGTCGGGCGCAAACTGACAGCGCGGCTGGTGGCGGATGGCGCGCTTGGGGGGCAGACCATCACGCAGCTGACACTTGCCGATGTGGTGGCGCCTGCGGCGCCTGCAGGGTTTGGCGGCAGTGCCGTCTGTGTGGCGTCCGATCTGGAACACCCCGACACCCCCGCCAAACTGATTGCCACGCGCCCTGATGTCGTGTTCCATCTGGCGGCGATCGTTTCCGCCGAGGCAGAGCAGGATTTCGACAAGGGCTACCGCATCAACCTGGACGCCACGCGCGGGCTGTTCGAGGCCATCCGACTGGCCCATCTGGCAGACGGCTATACCCCGCGCGTGGTGTTTGCATCCTCCATCGCGGTGGTGGGCGCGCCGATGCCGCACCCGATACCCGATGACTTTCATTGCACGCCATTAACCAGCTATGGCACGCAAAAGGCAATTTGCGAATTGCTGCTGGCCGATTACACGCGGCGCGGTTTTATGGATGCCATCGGCATACGGCTGCCCACGATCTGCATTCGCCCCGGTGCCCCCAACAAGGCCGCATCCGGGTTCTTTTCCAGCATCCTGCGCGAACCGTTGATCGGGCAGGATGCAATTTTGCCGGTGCCCGACACCATCCGCCATTGGCATGCCTCGCCGCGCGCGGCGGTGGGGTTCATGCTGCGCGGGGCGACAATGGACCTGTCGGCCCTTGGGGCACGGCGCAACCTGTCCATGCCCGGTCTTAGTGCGACAGTCGCTGAACAGATTGACGCATTGCGGCGCGTGGCGGGGGACAAGGCTGTGGCCCTGATCCGGCGCAAACCCGATGCCTTTATTACCGCCATGTGCGAAGGTTGGGCCACAGGGTTTGACGCGACACGCGCGCGCGCCTTGGGCTTTGTGGCCGAAAGCACCTTTGACGAAATTATCCGCATCCATATCGAGGATGAACTTGGGGGCCAGTTATGACCCTTCAACAAATCGCGTTTCTGGGCACGGGGTTGATGGGCGCGCCGATGGTGCGGCGCTTGCTGGGCGCAGGGTTTCGCGTGCGCGTCTGGAACCGCGACAGCGCCAAAGCGCGGGCGCTTGTCGCGGATGGCGCGGAACTGGCCGACACCCCCGCGCAGGCCGTGGCAGGCGCGGGGGTGGTGTTCACCATGCTGTCGGACGGGCCTGCGGTGGAGGATGTGCTGTTTGCACGCGGCACGGCCGGTCATCTGGCGGCGGGGGCGGTGGTGATCGACACATCCTCCATTGCGCCCGATCAGGCGCGCGCGCATGCCGCACACCTGGCCGCGCAAGGCACCCCGCATGTGGATTGTCCTGTTTCGGGCGGGGTGGCCGGGGCCGAAGCAGGCACATTGGCGCTTATGGCCGGTGGCGCAGCTGATGTGATTGCGCAACTGGCCCCTGTTCTTGCCCCTTTGGGGCGCGTTACGCATGTCGGCCCTTCCGGGGCGGGGCAGGTGTGCAAACTGGCCAACCAGCAGATTGTCGCCATCACCATTGCCGCTGTCGCCGAAGCCATGGTTCTGGTTCAGGCAGGCGGCGCAGATCGCGCGAAATTCCGGCAGGCCATTCGCGGCGGTTTTGCCGAAAGCCGGATACTGGACCTTCACGGCGGGCGTATGGTCGCGCGCGATTTCACCCCCGGCGGCCCGGCGCGCTTGCACCTGAAGGACCTGAACACTGTGGCCGCGCTGGCGCAGGCACAGGGCCTGACCCTGCCACAGACCGAAGCGGTGCGGCAGGCATTTTCGGATTTCGTGGCCAGCGGCGGGGGCGAGGATGACCACAGCGCCCTTCTGGTGCATCTGGAACGGATGAACCCCGCGCCGTAACACAGGGCCCCTTCGCATGGGGGCGCGGCGCAGGGTCGCGCGCCTGTATTGGGCGGCTTACTGCGCCCAATACAGGCGCGTGGGGTTATCCACGAGCAGCTTTTTCAGCGCCTCGGGCGTGGGGGCGATGCGCGCCAGCAAATCGACCAATGCGCCGTCATCTGGCATGTCCTTCTTGATGTTCGGGTGCGGCCAGTCGGTGCCCCACAGCACGCGGTCAGGAAAACGCGCAACCAGATCAGCGGCAAAAACCACCGCGTCATCATAGGGTGGGCCAGTGCGCGTTATGCGTTCGGCACCGCACACCTTGACCCAGAAACGCGGGTCTTCCATCAGGTCCAGCAGCATCTGATAGGCCGGTTGTTCCAGCCCCGCCGACGCATCGACCCGCCCCATATGGTCAATAACCAGTGTCACGGGCAGCGATTTCAGCACCGGTGCCAGTGTTTCAAGGCGGTTTGCGTCAAAATGCACCACCGCGTGCCAGCCCAGCGGCGCAATCCGCGCTGTCAGGTCGCGCACGGCGTCAAGGTCGGCATCCTGCCCCAGATGGGTGACAAAGTTGAAGCGAATACCGCGCACGCCGCCCTCATGCAGGGCGTGAAGCTCCGCATCTGTAATGTCGCGGCGCACCATGGCCACCCCGCGGCAGGTGCCGTTTGAATGGGCTATGGCGTCCAGCATGGCGGAATTATCCGTGCCGTGGCAACTGGCCTGCACCAGCACTGTGCGCGACAGGCCCAGTTTGGTGTGCAATTCGGTCAATGTGGCCCATGTGGCATCCACAGGGGTGTAGGTGCGTTCTGGCGCGAAGGGAAACTGTGCCGCAGGCCCGAACACATGGCAATGCGCATCACAGGCCCCTTCAGGAAGCACCAGTTTCGGGGTGGACGGGTTTGGGTGATAGGGCAGGTTTTGTGCAGTCATGTCAGGAAATCTCGGGTTGGGTTTGGGAAACACTGCGTATGCGCCGCAGCAACAGGAATGTCACGCCGACAAGGCCCGCGCCGCGCGCCAGCAAGGTCAGCGGGTCCGTGGCATCCACCGGGCTGGGCCAGATCACCAGCGCTGACGCAAGCGCCAATGCGCCGCGTTCGGGCCAGCGGGTATGGCCCAGAAACCAGCCGCCAAACGCGATTGTCAGGCCAATGACACCTACGCAGGCCAACACCACCGACAGCGTGATCTGCCAGCCTGTGCCCACCAGCAACAGGCCCGGCATGGACGCAAACAGGAAGGGCACCAGCAGCTTGACGAACCCCAGCCGCACGGATTCGACCGCAGTGCGGTTCGGGTCCCCGCCCGATATGGACGCGGCCGCATAGGCGGCCAGTGCTACCGGCGGGGTAATCGCAGAGACCAGGCCGTAATAGAAGATGAACATATGCGCCACGATGGGTTCCAGCCCCGAGCGTGTCAGCGCGGGGGCGACCAGAACCGCCAGCAGCAAATAGGCCGCTGATGTGGGCAACCCCATCCCAAGCACGAAGGAAACCAGCGCCGTCAGCATCAACATGACCAGCAGATTGCCCGCCGCGACATTGACGATCATTCCCGACAGCATCAGGCCCAGGCCCGTCAGGTTCAGAACCCCGATCACCACCCCTGCGGACGCCACGGCCACGACAATGGGCATGGTGGCAATCACCGTGTCGCGGCATACCAGCAACAGCCCGATCAGCCCGACCCGCGTTTTCGGGTGCCAGGGCGAGATCAGCAAACCTGCCACAATCGCCATCACGGCGGCGCGGGTGGGGGAATAGCCAATGAACAGGAAATACAGCAGCGCCAGCAATGGCACCAACAGATAGCCGCGCCGCAGCAAGGTGTCGCGCAGCAACCGCAGGCCCGCATCGGGGTCGCGTTCCAGCCCCAGACGGCCTGCCTCCAGCCAGACGGCCAGCATCAGCGCCAGCACATACAGCAAGGCCGGGATCAGCGCGGCCAGCGCGATCTGGGCATAGGGCACCTGCATGATTTCGGCCATCAGGAACGCCGCTGCCCCCATGACGGGCGGCAGGATCTGGCCTGCGGAACTGGCCGCGGCCTCAATCGCGCCTGACAGGTTACGCGAATAGCCTGCGCGCTTCATCAGGGGAATGGTGAATGTGCCCGTGGTCACGACATTGGCGACCGCGCTGCCATTGATGGACCCCAGCAAGGATGACGACAGCGCCGCCGTCAGCCCCGGCCCGCCGCGCATATGCCCCGTCAGGCCGCGCGCAATGTCCACGAACACTTCGCCGGTGCCAATGCGCATCAGCAGTCCGCCCAGCAGGGCAAACAGGAAGATATATTCGACCGCAACCCCCATCGGCAGGCCAAACACCCCTTCGGTGGACAGCATCATCATGGAAGCAAGGCGCAGCAGGGAATACCCGCGATGGCCATATTCGCCGGGAATCAGGTTGCCAAACAGCGCATAGGCCAGCGCGACGCCCACCAGCACCAGCAAGGCCCAGCCGACGCCGCGCCACACCAGCACAAGCAATGTGACCATCAGGCCGTAAAACACCCATAAATCGGAAGCCGTCGCCATGCCCCCGCGCATGACGATGGCCATGAAATTGGCCTCGACATGCAGGCCGGGCCATAGCGCGAAGGGCACCAGCGCATAAAGCGCGGCCCTGCCCCAGGCCGGGCCGGTCTGGTAGCCCAAAAGCAGAAGGCCCGCTGCCGCGATCAGCGAAAAGAACGCTGACCGCAGGATCAGGGCGGTGATCAGGCCGAAATACGCCCCGTAAATAACCAGTGCCGTTGCCGCCGCCGCCAGAACCACAACCAGACCTGAAACGACGATTGTTTCAAGCTGGCTGCGGTCCTGCGTGTGGCGCAGGCCAAGTGGCGTCATCCAGTCGCGTATCACCGCCCGCACCCCTTGCTTAGTGGTTCTGGAAATACGCAGCCGCACCGGGGTGCAGGGCGATGGGCGCATTGGGGGCCGTGTCATGCGAAATGGCGCGCGCCAAGGGGTGCACTTCGCCCAATGTGTCCAGATTGTCGAAAATCGCTGCGGTCAGGGCTTGCACGAAGTCTGCATCCGCATCGGCATTCACGAACAAAATTGCAGGGTCATTGATGACTGTCACGGGTTCGGTGACATCAGGATAGGTGCCTGCTGCAATTTCGAACAATTGGTAGAAAGGGTAATCTTCGATCAATGCGTCGACTTTTTCGGGGTCTGCCGACAGCAGCACCATATCATCGCGCGCGTCCAGATCGATCAGCGCGGCCACGGGGGCACCTGCCAGAACCACAGTGGCATCAACTGTGCCATTGGTCAGGGCATTGACCCCCTCACCATAGGACAGGAACTGCGCACCGGCGGGGTTGAACACGCCGTAGCTTTCCAGCAGGCGCTGTGCCAGAACCGCTGCATTCGATCCCGGAGGGCCCATGCTGACGCGCTTGCCGTCCAGTTCTTCCAGGCTGGTAATGCCTGTCGATGCCGTTGTGGCAATCTGCAACACTGCCGGATACAGATAGGCCAGCGCCGCAACCGACTGCGCATCGCCATCAAACGTGTCGGTGCCATTGGCCGCTTCGAACAATGTCGAGGATGACGAGAAGCCCACTTCCATTTCACCCGCAGCCACGCGGCGGATATTCTCGACCGATGCGCCGGTCACTTCGGCGCGGGCGGTTGTGCCGTCCATATGCTCGGTCACCAGTTCGGCCATGCCCGCGCCAATCACATAAAACAGCCCGCCTGTGCCGCCTGTGCCAATCGACACGCGGTCTTGTGCGCTGGCAGGCACGGCAAAGGCAGCGGCAACGGCCAATGCGGATAGGGTTCTTTTCAGGGTCATTCGGGTCTCCTCCGTCTGGGTTGGGTTTTCTCAGGTCGTGCAGGTTTCGCGCATCAGCGCGGTCAGGCTGGCATGTGCCGCCTCGACAATTTCGTGAATGGCGGTTTCATGATCCGCGCCGCTGGCCGCGCCATCGGACAGCCGGTCAATACGTTCGGGATTGATCAGCGAGTAATACAGCGACCCCAGCAGGAATTGCGCCCGCCAGATGATCTGCACCCGGTCCGCGCCGGGCAGGCATTCCGCAAAGGCATCGATGAACTGGCGCGTGGTCGCGTCAAACGCATCGGCAATGATGCGGCGCGCTTCGGGGTCCCCTTCGGCGGACAGGACCGCGCGCATGCGCGTCAGGCGCGCGCCGCCGCCCATGGTTTCCGTGCTGGCGAAGGAAAATGCGGGCAACAGATAGGCGCGCAATACTGCGCGCAACCGTGCCGACAAATCCGCGATCTGGCGCGCTTCGCCCAGCAATTCCAGACGGCGCGCATTCATGGGGGCCGCGTGCAGGTCGTAGATTGTTTGCAAAAGCTTCAGTTTGTTTTCGTGGTGATACACGACACTGGACACCACCACCCCCGCTTCGCGCGCGATTTCGCGCAGGCTGACAGCGGCGAATCCGCGTTCTGCAAACAGCTTTTCAGCGGCATCCCTGATGGCAGTTGCGGTGTCTATATGGGGTGTGGCGCGTGGCATGAAGGCTCCTTTGCGGGCTGTGTACTGCATAAGTTGAACACTTGTCCATATTTTTGTTGCAGTCGTTCATATATTTTGAACATATGTGGGTAGCACGGATCAGGCAGCCCATGGGAAACACAGATGATACAGAAACTGACAGCCGCTGACGGACATGAATTCGACTGCTGGATGCAGCCTGCACAGGGCGCACCGCGTGGCGGGGTAGTGATCTTGCAAGAAATTTTCGGCGTGACCGAGCAGCTGAAATCAGTGGCGGTACACTATGCCGCGCTGGGCTATGACGTGGCGATTCCCGCGTTGTTTGACCGTCAGGCGCGCGGCGCGGTGCTTGCGTTCGATCAGGGGGCCAAGGGGCGCGACCTGATGCTGGCGGCGCAGCTGGCAGACGTATCGCGCGACATTGCGGCGGCAGTCGCGGCACTGGCGCAAACTGGCGGCAAGGTGGCCGTCATAGGGTTTTGCTGGGGCGGCGGGCTGGCCATTCATGCTGCGCAGCATGTGCCGGTTGCGGGGGGTGTTGCGTTTTATGCCACCCGTCTGCCCGCCTATTTTGGGGCGCCGCTGCGCGCGCCCGTGCTGGGGCATTTCGGGCTGCATGATGACCATGTGCCCATGGACATGCTGGATCAGGCGCGCGCGCAATGGCCAGGGATGGAGGTGCATTTGTATGACGCAGGCCATGCCTTCGCCAATGATGCGCGCCCGTCCTATGTGCCCGACGCTGCAGACCTGGCCCATAAGCGCACTGCAGCGTTTCTGGCCAAGGTGCTGGGCGCGTGACTAAAGGGGTGGGGTGGCTGTGCAGGGGGGGGGCGGAGCAGACGGTCGCGCCATTGTCGGATGGCTTTTTTCAAGGCCCAATCGCCGGGTCGAACGTCAACCCGGAAGTCCGTCCATCCTTGCGATGGAGGCCAAGTCGTTGTCCCAGTCGGCGCGACTTGAAAAGCAGATATGCGCGGCAGGTCGTATGTTGATCTTGCTATCAAGCGATCCCGCCGGAACGACAAGTAAGCCAAGGTCACCTTGAAAAACAGGCAGCGCAGAACCGCAATCTGTGCAAAAGCTCTTGATGTGTCGTGATCCGCCAAGCCTGAAGGTCTTGATATTCCGCGCTCCGGACACCCAGTTGATCGTTGCCTTGGTTGAAAAAAGATTTGCCGAATGTGCCGAGCCGCTGTTCTTGCGGCAGCGGGCGCAGTGGCACAGGAAGAAGTTCTCGAACGCTCCCGATATGCAAAACGTCACGGCGCCACACAGGCATTGTCCGTGTGTTAGAGTGTCGTCCATTCATCCCCTCTCGACATGCAAGCCCCCTGCGGTCTGTTGAATGTGGCTTCATGTCTCTCTTGTATTGCGTTTGGGGTATCGGTCAATCCGGGCTTTTTCGTTGCCCCCCCCTCTCTGTCCAAGTTGCCACCCCGCGTCGGTTTCCGCGCCCGCCCGCGGTGTCCGGCGTTCTTTCGCCGGGGCCGCTTACGCTGTGGCTGGGGGCTGGTGTGTTGTGTCATTCAGGTGGGTTTGTGCCCATTCGATCAATGCGCGCGTGGCGTCGCGGTCCAGAACCTGCGTGCCCAGCAAATCAGCGCTGCGCAATCCCTGCACCGCCAGATAGGCAAGTGTTGCAAGGTTGGGGTCCGTGGCGTTTGACTGGATCCGGTCCAGAAATACGGCGGAATGTTCGCGCAGGGGCCGCAGCATGTCGGGGTTTTCCGCAAGGGCCACCAGCAACCCTGACGGGGGCGGGGTGTCGCGTTCCAGTTCATCCAGAAAAAACTGCAAAAAAGACTGGATGACGGCATTCTGGCGCCCGGAATTTGCCTGTTGCTGCAGGGCGGCATCCAGTTTTTCCATATGGCACGCCACCAGCCCTTCCAGCAAGCGCGCCTTGGACGGGAAGTGATACAGCAACCCCCCCTTGGACACACCCGCCGCCGCAGCAACTGCATCAAGCGAGATATTCGCCGGCCCAAGGCTGCGCGCAAGGGTTTCAGCGGCGTCCAGAATACGTTGTCGTGTGGGCAGCGGGGGGGTGGGGGATGGGGGCACTCTTACATTCCTGTGTTCTTGACTAAACCGTCTGGACGGTATAGTTCGGCGGTGAAAAATGCAATCACCTATCTGAACGGAAACCGCCGCAAATGTTGAAACGTTTTATCATAGCAGCGCTGCTGCTTGTCGTGCTTGGCGGGGGGCTGGTTGGGTTCAACCTGTTTCGGGATCAGATGATTGCGCAGTTTCTGGCAAACCGGCCCGTGCAGGCGCTGCCCGTCGAAACCATCGAAGTGCGGGCCACCACATGGTCCCCGGTCCTGAACGCCATTGGCACCGTCAACGCCGCGCAGGGTGTGGAACTGACGGTCGAGGCGGCGGGCATCGTGCGCGAGATTGGCTTCCAGTCGAATGCGGATGTTGCCGAAGGTGACATTTTGCTGCGCCTTGATGATGAAGTCCAGCGCGCCGACCTGAACGCGGCCCAAAGCCAGCTTGCACTGGAACAGCTGAACCTTGACCGCGCGCTTGAATTGCAAAGCCGCGGGGTCACTGCCAATGTCCAGCTGGATCAGGCCCGCGCGGCGTTCGATGTGGCGTCAGCGCAAGTGGCCCGCGCGCAAGCTGTCATCCAGCAACGCCGCCTTGTGGCCCCGTTTGCGGGCATTGTCGGGCTGCCGCGTGTGGATGTGGGCCAGCATATCGCGCCCGGCACCATTGTGGCCACCTTGCAGGAACTGGACCAGATGCGGGTGGATTTCAGCTTGCCGGAACAGGCGCTGCCGTCGTTGTCCATCGGGCAGGGGCTGGATATTCGGGTGCAAGGCGATGACCGGCGCTTCCGGGGTGAAATTCGCGGCATTGATCCGCGCGTTGACCCGAATTCGCGCATGGTGTCGCTGCGCGGCACAGTGGAAAACCCCGATCGCGCCCTGACACCGGGGCAGTTCGCGCGCATCGAAATCCGGCTGCCGCAGGAAGATGGCGTCATAGCGCTGCCGCAAAACGCGGTTGTGACCAGCCTTTATGGGGATTTTGCCTATGTCGTGCGCCCGTCAGAAGATGACGCAGATCAGCTTGTCGTGCGCCAGACCTTCGTCACCACGGGGCGGCGCAACAACGGTGTGGTTGAAATTATCGAAGGTATTTCTGATGGGGATCGCGTGGTCAGCGCTGGACAGAACCGCTTGTCCAACCGTGCGCCCGTGACCCTTGCGGACACGACAACCCCGCAGGTGGCGCAATGAACATATCCGCACCCTTCATCAAGCGCCCTGTGGGGTCCACTGTTCTGGGGTTGATGATTGTCCTGTTGGGGGTGATGGGGGCCTTCGGGTTGCAAACCCGTCAATACCCGCAGGTGGATGAAACTGTCATCACAGTCACCACAATCTATCCCGGGGCTTCGGCGGAACTGATCCAGGGCTTTGTGACTGCGCCCATTTCTGCGGCGGTCGCATCGGCAGAAGGGGTGGATTATATCACCAGCCAGTCGCGCCCTTCGGCGTCAGTTGTGACGGTGAACATGGCGCTGGGCGAAGATCCCGACATTGCCCTGACTGAAGTGATGTCCAAGGTGCAGGAAGTGCGGTCCCGCCTGCCGTCAGATGCGCAAGACCCCAGCATCGTCAAGGGCACGGGCCAGACTTTTGCGACCATGTATCTGGCCGTTCAAAACCCTGCCATGAGTGCCGAACAAGTCACCGAATACATTGAACGGGTGATCGTCCCGCGCATGTCCACCATCGAAGGGGTGGCGGAATCGCAAGTGATGGGGGCGGCAAACTATGCCATGCGTGTGTGGATTGACCCTGTGCGCCTTGCGGGGCAGGGCCTGACCGCAGGCGAGGTGGCGCAGGCCATCAATGCGGCCAATTTTCTGGCCGCGCCGGGGCGCACCCGCAATGAACTTGTGGGATATGCGATTGACATTGATTCAACCCTGCAAACGCCGGAAGCTTTCGGGCAATTGTCGCTGGCGGGGTCCGGCAATGACGTCGTGCGCCTGCGCGATGTGGCGCGCGTGGAACTGGCGGCGGCCAGCACCGACATGGTGGTGTCGTTTGACGGGCGGCCGGGCACATTCATTGGCGTGTTTCCCAACCCCGCGGCCAACCCGCTGGATGTGGCCGCAGCCGTTCTGGCCGAGTTGCCGGCCATTCAGGCCAGTTTGCCTGACGGCATGACCATGGAAATGATGTATGATGCGACAGAACAGATATCGGCATCCATTAACGAGGTTCTGGTGACCATTGTTCTGGCAACCGCCATTGTCGCGCTGATCATCTTGTTGTTTCTGGGGTCAGTGCGGTCTGTTTCCATCCCGCTTGTGGCAATTCCGTTGTCACTGGTGGGGGTATTGTTCATGCTGTTTGTGGCGGGGTATTCGATAAACCTGCTGACGCTTTTGGCCATGGTTCTGGCGATCGGGCTTGTGGTGGATGACGCCATCATCGTGGTCGAAAATGTGCAGCGCCATATTGAACGCGGGCAAACCCCGTTGCAGGCGGCCTTCACCTCCATGCGGGAATTGTCAGTGGCCATCATTTCCATGATGATGACGCTGATTGCAGTGTTCCTGCCCTTGTTCTTCATTGGCGGGTTGACTGGTGCGTTGTTTCGTGAATTCGCGGTGGCACTGGCGGGGGCGGTGTTCATTTCGGGTGTGGTCGCGCTGACCATTTCGCCCATGATGGCGGCGCGCGTGCTGCGTGCGGGGGGCGGTGGCAACCGCTTCCAGCAGGCGTTGGACCGCAGCTTCACCAAGCTGGAAATCTGGTATGCGCGGCGGCTGACATCAACCTTGCGTTTTACGCCTGTCACCTTGATGGTTGTTGTGGTCCTGACCGGGGTAACGGGGTTCCTGTTTACCAAGACATCCAGCGAACTGGCCCCTGAGGAAGATATCGGCGCGCTGTTTTCCTTCATCAATGCGCCCTCTTATGCGACAATTGATTATACCAGTCACTATGTCGGACAAATGGCGGAGCTGACGGCTGACCTGCCTGAATTGCGGGCGAATTTCTCAATCGTGGGGTTTGGCGGCGCGACCAATAGCGGGATCATGCTGTGGGCGTTTGATGACTGGGCCGACCGCAGCCGCAGTCAGGCCGAAATCCAGCAGGATTTGCAAGCGCGACTGGCCCCGATTGCGGGCGCGCAGGCTTTCGTCTTTGCGCCGCCCAGCCTGCCGGGTGCAGGCGGGGGGTTGCCCATTTCGCTGGTGGTCCAGTCCACCGGCGACCCGTCCGAGGTGTATGAGGTCGCAGACCGAATCAAACTGGCGGCCGAGGCATCGGGGCGCTTCCTGGTGGTGCAGAATTCCATGTCCTTTGACACGACACAGGTTGTCGTGTCCATTGACCGCGACCGTGCCGCCGCGCTGAACATTCCCGCCAATCAGATCGGGTCTGCCTTGGGCCTGTTGGTGGGCGATGGTGCAGTGGCGCAGTTTGACCGCGATTCCAAAAGCTATGACATCATCTTGCAGGTGCCACAGGACTACCGCGACAACCCTGAACGTTTGGGGGAATTCCATATCCGGTCCAATTCGGGGGAAATGGTGCCCTTGTCGGCGGTCACCGAAATCAGCGCTGCAGTGGCGCCCCAGTCGATTGAGCAGTTCAACCAGTTGAATTCCGCGACCCTGACGGCCATGCCGATGATCGGCACATCCACCGGGGACGGGCTGGCCGCGCTGGAAGATATCGCGCGCGCGGAACTGGCGGACGGGTTCTTTCTGGATTATGCAGGCCAGTCGCGGCTGGAGCAGTCCGAAGGCAACACCATCGTTCTTGCCTTCGCGCTGGCGATTGTGGTCATCTATCTGGTGCTGGCCGCCCAGTTTGAAAGCCTGCGTGACCCGTTCATTGTGCTGATGTCAGTGCCCTTGTCCATTTTCGGGGTGATTGTGCCGTTGAATCTGGGGTTGGGGACACTGAATATCTATACGCAGGTGGGGCTTATCACGCTGATCGGGCTAATCACCAAGCACGGCATTTTGTTGGTGGAATTCGCCAATCAGCTGCGCCGCGACAAGGGGCAGGATCGGGCGGGGGCCATTGTCACATCTGCACGCCTGCGCTTGCGTCCCATCCTGATGACCACTGCCGCAACCGCCTTGGGTGTTGTGCCGCTGATGGTGGCCAGCGGCGCAGGGGCTGCAGCACGGTTTTCAATGGGGTTGGTGATCTTTTCGGGGATTACCATCGGCACAGTGTTCACGCTGTTTGTCGTGCCCGCCTTCTATATTCTGATTGCGCGCAAAACCCTGAAAGCCCCTGTTGAGGACCTGTCAGACCTGCCCGCGCACCACAGTATGTAGGCAGCGTTCATTCGCATGCACGCCACATGCTTTACCTTATTGCGCTTGCAGGTTCGAGAAGCTCGAAACCGGGTCCCACTTTTGAGCAACCTGCTCCAACATGTGCTTGCGGTCCTTGGTATCCACGCGGGCCAATCCAATCCTTTGTGGCCGCGTGGTTTTCTGCACGTCACCGGGTGCGCAATTTTGCGCGGGCGGCTTTGGGTGCATATAGGGGGCGTTTAGGCGATTGGCCCGATATGCGGGCCTGTCGAAGGGCCGCGCGGTTGGTCCATCATCGCAAGCATGTCTGCCAGCAGCGGGGCTGCGCCAAAACCCCCTGATTTGGTGATGACAGTCAAGCCCGTATCGGCGCAGCGCGACAGGGGCACACCGGGCAGCACCTCGCCCAGCAGGTCAAGGCGTTTTATGCCAAGGCGCGTCAGAATGGCCTGTGCTGTTTCACCGCCGCACATGAACAGGCTGCGCGGGGCATTGGCGGCAATGGCGCGCGCAATGCCAGATGAAAACCCCGCCGCCGCCACGCGCGGGTCCAGATCGAGGGTTTGCGCGGTCATCTGCACCAGTGTGACAGGGGCCATCGTGAATTCTGGCACAATGCCGTCCGGGGCCGCGATGACACGCAGCGACAGCTGCGCAACCTGCGCAAGGGTGACAGGATCGCGCGAACCGATGGCCATAATCAGCGGCGCAGGAAGCGCGGGGCGCGCGGGTGCGGGCGCGTCAGGGGCCAGTCTGCGCGCCAGCGCTTCGGCCAGCCCGGCTGCGCCGACATAGATGTGGCTGTCCAGCCGGTCCGGCAGCGCCGCGTCAATATCGGCATTTGTGCGGGCCTCTGGGATGGTCGGCGCAGTGCCCAGCCCGCTGCCCAGCCGTTCGGCCACACTGATGGGGCTGTCCACACCCGCGCCCGTGACCGCGCCGCCCTGCACAAACCGGCCCAGCCGCGGGATTGCCGGACAGGCCAGCACAGGCAAGGCGCGCCCCTGCGCCAGTTGCGCGACTTCGGCTGCGATATGTCCTTTCAGGCGGCTGTCGATCTTCTTGAAGATCACGCCATCAAAACTGCCAAGCGCCGCAGTGATAGCGCGCAGCATCGCAAGCGCTGCGTCAAGGCTGCCGTCGCGGGTGCCGGTCGAAACGGCCACCACCTGAAGCGCCCCGCCGTGCAGCGCATCTGTGAAATCATCAATCTCTGTGACAACCCGCGTTTTCAGCCCGCGCTGCGCAAACCCGGCGGCACTGTCAAGCGCGCCAGTCAGATCATCTGCGATAATCGCTATTGGGTGCATCCTGTCCCCGGATTTGCCGCTATCTGGGTTTGTGTATTTGCACTGTCGCAAGATGGCAAGTGATGCCGCCCCTCCTCCCCCCCCCCCGCCATGATTGCCCATGGCGCTGCGCACGCTTGCGGCACCTGCGCGCGGGTGCTGCGTTTGTGCGGGGTGTTGCCCTTGGGTAAACGGGGCCGTATTGAAAAGGGGAATTGACTCTTTGGTCAATATTATCCAGCCTTTTGTCAGTCCCCGAAACAGTGAGCAAATCACCGGAACGGGATGCCACCACATGACAGGGAGATTTCGATGTCACATAAACTTGACCAGACGGGGGTTCGCGCGCGTCTGATGCTGGGGGCTGCCGCTGTTGCGTTGGCCTTTGCCGGTGCTGCAAATGCCGAAACGCTGCGCTGGGCGCGTGTTGCCGACGCGCTGACGCTGGACCCGCACAGCCAGAACGAAGGCCCAACCCATACGCTGAACCACCATATTTATGAAACGCTGGTGGGCCGCGCGGTTGACGGCAGCTTGACCCCGCGCCTTGCAACGGAATGGGGCATCAGCGAAGAAGATGACACAGTGTGGGTCTTCAAGATCCGCGAAGGTGTCACCTTCCATGACGGCACATCTATGACAGCGGAAGATGTCGTCTTCTCGTTGGATCGTGCGCGCACGCCGCCGTCGGGGATGGCCGCGCTGCATGCTGCAGTGGAAGAAGTGACCGCAGTTGATGACACCACCGTGCATGTGCGCCTGTCGGGCCCCGCGCCCCTGTATGTGCAGAACCTGACCAACACATTCATCATGTCCAAGGCATGGGCAGAAGAAAACGGTGTGGAAACCGCGCCCAACTTCGCAGCGGGCGAAGAAGCGTATTCCGTGCGCAACACCAACGGCACCGGCCCCTATGTCATGGTCGAACGTGACCCCGAAGTGCGCACTGTGCTGCAGGTCTTTGACGGCCATTGGGATGACGCGCCTGCGGTGACTGAAATCATCTATACGCCCATTTCCGAAGCCGCGACCCGCGTTGCGGCGCTGCTGTCGGGCGAAGTGGACGTGGTGCAGGACGTTCCGGTGCAAGACATTGCGCGGCTGGAACAGACTGACGGCATCAAGGTTGTGCGCGGCCCGGAAAACCGCAACATCTTCTTCAGCTATGACATGACGTCTGATCGTCTGGCGTCATCCGATGCGGAAGATAACCCCTTCGCCAAGCCTGAAATCCGCGAAGCGATGGCCTTGTCGCTGGACCGCAACGCCATTCGTCAGGTGGTGATGCGCGGTGAATCGCAGCCATCGGCCGCGCCCTTGCCGCCCTTTGTGAATGGCTGGACCGAAGAACTGGACGCGTTCGGGGAACCCGACTACGCCCGCGCGGCAGAACTGGTGGCCGAAGCTGGCTATCCCAACGGGTTTAGCGTTGATCTGAACTGCCCCAATGACCGCTATCTGAATGACGAAGCGATTTGCCAGGCGTTGGTGGGCATGCTGGCGCGCGCCAATATCCGCGTCAATCTGGTGTCGCAAACTCGGTCGCTGCACTTCCCGCTGATTGAAAACTGGGAAACCGATTTCTACCTGCTGGGTTGGGGTGTACCAACATTCGACAGCCAGTATGTATTTGATTTCCTTGTGCATACGCGCGAAGGGTCCTACGGGTCGTTCAACGGCACGCGCTATTCGAACCCCGATCTGGACGCGAAAATCGAATCGCTGGCCACCATGACCGATCTGGACGCGCGCGATGCTGTCATCGCGGAAATCTGGGATGTAGTGATGGAAGAACGCATCTTCCTGAACGTGCATAACCAGATGCTGGCCTATGCGATGCGCGACGGGATCTCGCTTGATGTGCATCCTGAAAACCAGCCGCGCATGACCACGGTCACATTCGACTAAGCACGGCTTGACCTTGGCGCCCGCGTGATTTACGGCACGCGGGCGCTTCTTATATGTCAGTATTGCTGACTATTATTTTCCCGTGGAGAGTTCGCCATGCTCGCTTTTATCCTGCGTCGGGTGCTGCAATCCGTGATTGTCATGTTGACGGTTGCACTTGTGGCCTTCGCGCTGTTCCGGTTTGTGGGCGACCCGATTGCGTCGATGGTCGGGCAGGAAACAACGCTGGCCGAACGCATGGAACTGCGCGAGGCGCTGGGCTTGAACGACCCGTTTATTGTGCAGTTCTTCACCTTCCTGTCGCGCGCTGTGGTGGGGGATTTCGGCATTTCCTACCGGCTTCAGCAACCTGTCATGGAACTGATCCTGTCGCGCCTGCCCGCCACGCTGGAACTGGCGCTGGTGTCGGGGATTGCGGCGTTTGTGTTCGGCGTGGGGTTCGGGGTCTACACGGCCCTGCGGCGCGGGGGCTGGGCGTCCAGCACCATCATGACAGTCTCCCTGATTGGTGTGTCGCTGCCCACATTCCTGATTGGCGTGCTGCTGATCTGGGTGTTCGCGGTGGAACTGCAATGGCTGCCGTCCTTCGGGCGGGGTGACGTGGTGGATCTGGGCGGCTGGTGGCGCACGGGGTTTCTGACCGAAAGCGGGCGTATGTCGATGATCCTGCCTGCCATCACGCTGGGCCTGTATCAGATGACGCTGATCATGCGCCTTGTGCGCGCCGAAATGCTGGAAGTGCTGCGCGCCGATTACATCAAATTCGCCCGCGCGCGGGGGCTGTCGAACCGCGCTGTGAATTTTGGCCATGCGCTGAAAAACACGCTGGTGCCGGTGATCACCATCACGGGCCTGCAACTGGGGTCCATCATTGCGTTTTCGATCATCACTGAAACCGTGTTCCAGTGGCCCGGTGTGGGGGCGCTGTTCATCAATTCGGTGCGCTTTGTCGATGTTCCGGTGATGGCAGCCTATCTGATGCTGATTGCGCTGGTGTTTGTTGTGATCAACCTGATTGTTGATCTGCTGTATTATCTGGTTGACCCCCGCCTGCGGCTGGACCGCAGCGCGGCGGGCCACTGAAAGGACTTGCGCCATGAGTGAGACGCACAAGCCGCGCCCCGCTGGCAGATTTGCCCGCGCATGGGACAGTGACATCGCCTATTCCTTCCGCAGCTCGCCTGTGGCGGTGGTGGCAGCGGTGGTGTCCGTCATCATCATTCTGGCGGCTGTGTTCGCGCCGCTGATTGCGCCCTATGATCCGTTCAACCCCGCATCACTGAACCTGATGGATGGGTTCACCCCGCCCATGGAACCCAACGCCTTCACTGGCAATGTGTATTGGCTGGGCACTGACAATCAGGGCCGCGATGTGTTTTCGACCATTCTGTATGGTGCGCGGATTTCGCTGTTTGTGGGGTTTGCGGCGGTGCTGTTTGCTATGGTCCTTGGTATCTCGCTGGGGCTGGTGGCGGGGTATCGCGGGGGCTGGGTGGACAGCCTGCTGATGCGCGTGGCCGATGTGCAACTGACCTTCCCCTCCATTCTGCTGGCGCTGCTGATTTTCGGTGTCGCGCGCGGGTTTATTCCCCCTGCCTACCGCGAGGTGATGGCCATCTGGGTGCTGATCGTGGCGATTGGCCTGTCGGATTGGGTGCAATATGCCCGCGTTGTGCGCGGGGCCACGATGGTGGAAAAGAACAAGGAATATGTGCAGGCCGCCCGTGTGATTGGTGCCCATCCTGTGAAAATCCTGCTGCGTCATATCCTGCCCAATGTGATGGGGCCGGTTCTGGTGATTGCCACCATCGGGCTGGCGCTGGCCATCATTGCCGAAGCGACGCTGTCCTTCCTTGGGGTGGGGGTGCCGCCCACGCAGCCCAGCCTTGGCACACTTATTCGCATTGGCCAGCAATATCTGTTTTCGGGCGAATGGTGGATATTGCTGTTCCCGTCAATCACGCTTCTGGCGCTTGCGCTGGCGGTCAATTTGTTGGGCGACTGGCTGCGGGACGCCCTGAACCCGAGGTTGCGCTGATGTCTGGCCCGATTGAAATAACGACTGAAAAAACCCCGCTTTTGTCGGTCCGCGATCTGGTGGTGGAATTCCCCACCCGGCGCGGCACCTTGCGCGCGCTTGACAAAGTGTCCTTCGACATTGCCCAGGGCGAGGTTCTGGGCATGGTGGGCGAATCCGGCGCTGGCAAATCGCTGACAGGCGCGGCCATTATTGGCCTGCTGGAGCCGCCGGGGCGCATTGCAGGTGGCGAAATCCGGCTGCGTGGGGAACGTATCGACAACCTGTCGCGCGAAAAAATGCGCCGCATTCGCGGGCGGCGTATCGGCATGGTGTTTCAGGACCCGCTGACCAGTTTGAACCCGCTTTATACGGTCGCCCAGCAACTTATTGAAACCATCCGCACGCATATGAACGTGTCGGACGCAGAGGCCCGCAAGCGCGCCGTGGCGTTGTTGGACCGCGTGGGCATTCCTGCTGCCGCGCGGCGCATTGACGACTACCCGCATCATTTTTCGGGCGGCATGCGCCAGCGCGTGGTGATTGCCCTTGCGCTATGCGCCGAACCCGAACTGGTGCTTGCCGATGAACCAACCACCGCGCTGGATGTGTCGGTGCAGGCGCAAATCATCGATGTGCTGAAGGAAATCTGCGCCGAACGCGGCGCGTCTGTCATGCTGATCACGCATGACATGGGGGTGATTGCCGAAACCGCTGACCGTGTGGCGGTTTTGTATGCCGGGCGCGTCGCGGAAATTGGCCCGGTGCGCGATGTCATACAGGCGGCCGAACACCCTTACACCGCGGGGCTGATGGGGTCCATTCCGACGCTGACCCAGACTGCAGCGCGCCTGACGCAAATTCCCGGATCGATGCCGCGCCTGAATGCCATCCCGCAGGGCTGCGCGTTCAACCCGCGGTGCCCGAAGGTGTTTGACCGCTGCCGCACCGACCGCCCCGACCTGATAGACCGCGACAACGGGCGGCAAGTGTCGTGCTGGCTATATGATGGCGCAACGCAACAGGTGGCCCATGACTGATACCCCATTGCTACAGGTTACGGGCCTGACCCGCTATTTTGACGTGTCCAAACCATGGCTGAACCGCGTTCTGGAACGCGAGGAAAAGCAGTTCCTGACCGCCGCCGCTGATGTGGATTTCGAAATCAAGCGTGGCGAGACATTCGCCCTTGTGGGGGAATCCGGTTCCGGCAAATCGACGATTGCGAAAATGATTGTGGGATTGGTGGACCCGTCGCGCGGGCGTATCCTGTTTGACGGGCAGGAAATGCGCTTTGAACAGGGCGCGGCCATGCGCCAGTTGCGCCGCCGTTTCCAGATGATCTTTCAAGACCCGTTTGCCAGCCTGAACCCGCGCTGGCGCGTGGGGTCCATCATCGCCGAACCCATCCGCACCTTTGGCATTGCCAGCGGCGCGGATATCAACCGCGAAGTGGGCCGCCTGCTGGAAGTGGTGGGCCTGTCCGCCAGCGATGCCGAAAAATTCCCCCATGAATTTTCCGGCGGCCAGCGCCAGCGCATTGCCATTGCGCGCGCCCTGTCATCCAAGCCTGAATTCATTGTCTGTGACGAACCCACATCTGCGCTGGATGTGTCGGTGCAGGCACAAATCCTGAACCTGATGCGCGATTTGCAGGATGAATTCGGTCTGACCTATCTGTTGATCAGCCATGACCTTAGCGTGGTGCGGCACATGGCCAACCGCATAGGCGTGCTGTATCTGGGCCGGCTGGTCGAAGAAGCGGACGCCAAGCGCCTGTTTACCGACCCCCAACACCCCTATACCCGAATGTTGCTGGATGCAGTGCCCGATCTGGCCCTGTCGGGGCGGCGGCGCAAGCCGGTTACGGGGGAAATTCCCAACCCGATCAACCCGCCTTCGGGCTGCACCTTTCACCCGCGCTGCCCCTTGGTGGAAGATATCTGCAAACAAAAGATACCGGAAGTGCGCACCACGCCCACCGGGCGCGCGGCGTGCCATTTGCTGCCGGAAAACGGGCTTGAGAAGACCTGAGGCTGGGGGGCAGCCCTCTCAACCGGATTGACCTTGCCCCAACGGGCTGATTACCTTAGCCAGCGTCAAGGCGTATACGGCTTCGGTGTGTCGCCCGTGTGCGGTATCCAGCAGGGGGGCAGCAGCCCGATATGTCCAGATCCAGTGATGAGGCACCGCAAGATGAGGGGCCGGTAACAGATACCCATCTGCGGCGGTATATCGGCTACAGGATGAAGCGCGCCTATGTGCATTTGCATAATGACGCCCAGGCCGCAATCGAAGGGTTTGGCCTGCGGATCACAACCTCCTCTGCGTTGCATGTGATTGTCGAGAATCCGAACCTTAGCCAAAGCCAGCTATGCCTTGCATTGAATATAGAACGCTCGCGCGCGGTGCTTTTGGTGGATGAACTGGAAAAGCTTGGCCTTGTCACGCGCAACAAGGTCCCACAGGACCGCCGGTCCTATGCGCTGCGCGCGACAGCGGCAGGGCAGGCGTTGCTGGATGATGTTGCCGCATGTTTGTGCGCGCATGAAGGCAGGTTGCTTGCCGCACTGACCCCCGCTGAACAGGCGCAGCTTGCCACGCTGCTGGACAAGGTTGAACGCAGCGCCAAATCAGCGCGCGTGACGGGGGCTGACAGCGGGGCCTGATGGTGGGGCGTGCGGTGTCGGGCAGGCAGGATTTTCAAAATTGCGCGCCCGCAACGCCGCACTTGTCCAGAATAAGGCTTGAACCTGCGCGCGTGGCCCCTTACACAGGCCGAAATCCCCAGGCCGCCGTTCAGGCGGCCTGTCACCTTATGTGAGGACGCCCATGCAAGTTACCGAAACCCTGAACGATGGCCTGAAGCGCGGCTACACCATCACTGTGACCGCAGCCGAACTGGAAGCGAAGGTCAATGAAAAACTGGTCGAGGCGCAGCCCGAGATCGAAATGAAAGGGTTTCGCAAGGGCAAGGTGCCGATGGCATTGCTGAAAAAGCAGTTTGGCCAGCGCCTGTTGGGCGAAGCGATGCAAGACGCCGTTGATGGCGCGATGAACAAGCATTTTGAAGACAGCGGCGACCGCCCCGCGCTGCAGCCTGACGTCAAAATGACCAATGACGACTGGAAAGAAGGCGATGATGTTGTCGTTGCGCTGTCCTATGAAGCGCTGCCTGCGATCGAAGCGCCCGACATGTCCGGCATTTCGCTGGAAAAACCTGTCGTCAAGGCCGATGACGCCGCCGTTGAGGAAGCGCTGCAAAATCTGGCGAAATCTGCGCAGAAATTCGATGACAAGGACGGTGCCGCAGAAGATGGCGATCAGGTCACCATGAATTTCTTGGGCAAGATCGATGGCGAGGCCTTTGATGGCGGCGCTGCCGAAGATTTCCCGCTGGTTCTGGGGTCGGGGCAGTTCATCCCCGGTTTTGAAGAACAGCTTGTCGGCGTGAAGGCCGGTGATGAAAAAGCCGTGACTGTCAGCTTCCCCGAAGAATACGGCGCCGCGCATCTGGCGGGCAAGGAAGCTGTGTTTGACTGCACCATCAAGGCCGTCAAGGCACCTGCGGAAGCGGTGATTGATGATGAATTGGCCAAGCAATTTGGCGCCGAGGATCTGGCTGCCCTGAAAGCGCAGATTGTTGAACGGCTGGAAGCGGAATATGCGCAAGCCTCTCGCGCGATCCTGAAGCGCGGTTTGCTGGACGCGCTGGATGGCGCTGTCAGCTTCGATCTGCCGCCTTCGCTGGTCGAAGCGGAAAGCAAGCAGATTGCGCATCAATTGTGGCACGACACCCAGACCGATGTTGACCATAACGACCACAGCCATGGCGATATTGAAACCACGGAAGACAGCGACAAGCTGGCCGTGCGCCGTGTGAAACTGGGCCTGTTGCTGGCAGATATCGGCCAGAAGGCAAAAGTTGAAGTCACCGATCAGGAAATGACGCAGGCCGTGATTGCGCAGGCCCGTCAATACCCCGGTCAGGAGCGCCAGTTCTTTGAATTCATACAGAAAAACCCGCAAATGCAGCAACAACTGCGCGCGCCAATTTTTGAAGACAAGGTTGTTGATCACATCATCGGTCAGATCACTGTGACCGAAAAAGAAGTCAGCAAGGATGAGCTTCAGAAAGCCATCGAAGACCTGGAGAACGAAGCCTGATCTTTCGGCTGTTGTGAATATGTCTGTAGCATTTAGAAAGGCGGCCGGTCAGGCCGCCTTTTTGCATTATGCGGGGGGCGGTTGTTCGCGCCAGCCGTGACAGAACAAGCGCCGGTGTCAGTTCTGCTGTTGCAGCGACAGGGGAACAGTCTGGCTGTTTTCCAGCACAGTGACGTCGTGATTGTCCGCGGCGCCGCTATTGACATAGGGGCGTAACACCGATGCGATTTGCGTGCTGACCGGGTCGGGCATCAGCGCAACATAGGCAATGTGGGTTTCAGGCAGCGTGCCGATGACAGGGGCCACCATCTGGCGATATGCGGCCGGATCATTCATGGCCATGGTTACACTTTTGGCCAGTAGCAATGTGAAAGCCAGAACAAGGATATAGCTGAACGCGCCAAACACGATATTCCGCCGGACACGGCGGCGTGCCGCCTTGATCCGTGGATCGTTTCGCAAATGGGTTTTGATGATTTCAGACCGACGCTTCCTGAAATCAACATTTTGTTCCGTGCTCATATACGTTCCCCCAAGACTCCGGCGTCAGTTTACCCGGCTTTGATGATCAAAGCGTAAACAGCCAATCCGGCGAAACTGCGGCGCGGGGTGGGTCAAATTTTGAACGCGGTGCCCTGTGTGGGCTTAGAGCTGCTTGCGCAGCGTCAGCGTGGCCCAGTCGCCGATATCTTCGCGGTGATGCAAGGCAAAGCCTGCGGCTTCATAGGCCCGCAACACCTTGTCTGCCTGTTCGACCAGCAGTCCTGACAAAATGGCATAGCCACCCGCGCCCGTCAGCTTGCCCATGTCGGGGGCCAGATCAATGAGCGGGGCCATCAGGATATTGGCGAATACCAGATCAAACGGCGCGCGGGCCTGCAAATCGGGGTGGTCAAACCCGGTCGCTTCCACGCAATGGACGCGGGTTTGCAGGTCATTTGCCGCGATATTGGCCTGCGCCACGTCTACGGCAACGGCGTCAATATCGCTGGCCAGCACAGTGCCGGGCCAGATTTTGGCCGCCCCCATGGCCAAAACGGCGGTGCCGCAGCCAATATCGACCACGGATTTGCCGCGAAACCCGTCATTGTCCAGCCGGTCCAGCGCGCGCAAACAGCCCAAGGTGGTGCCGTGATGGCCAGTGCCGAAGGCCATGGACGCTTCGATCAGCAGGCCCACGCGGCCATCTGGCAGTTTGTCCGCATCATGGCTGCCATAGACGAAAAAGCGCCCGGCTTCTACCGGCGAGAGGTCGCGGCGCACTTTGGCCACCCAATCGATTTCCGGCAATTCGGTTACCAAAAACGGTTTTGCGCCAAAGGCTTCGGCCAGCAAGGCCAGTTCTATGTCATCAGGGCTTTCGGTGAAGTAGCCGCCAACTTCCCACAGGCCGGAACCGTCCTCCAACTCGAACACGCCCACGCCGGTGGGTTCGGGGTCCATGTTTTCCATGGCCTCGGACAAGGCATAGGCCGCGTCCGATGTATGCAGGGTGGTCAGCGCGGTGAAGGTGGGCATGGCAGGCAGCCTTTGGCTAATGCAAATTCGCAAGGATCAGCGCCGCGATACAGGGGCCGCTGGCGGCGGTCAAGCCTGTTGCACCGCCCTTGGGCAGGGTCACGCCCCACCCACCCACCCGCGTGCCCCTGCCCAAGGGCGGTGCAACAGGCGGGCTGCCCTTCAGCCTGGCAGGCCAACAGGGCAGGTCACGCCGGTGCCGCCGATTCCGCAATAGCCTTGCGGGTTTTTATGCAGATATTGCTGGTGGTAATCCTCGGCGTAGTAGAAGGCAGGCGCATCCAGAATTTCGGTTGTGATTGCCCCGTGCCCTGCCTGCGCAAGGCGCACGGCGTAGCTGTCGCGGCTGGCATAGGCAGCGGTTTTCTGTGCGTCTGAGTGGCAATAAATGCCTGAACGGTATTGCGTGCCCCGGTCATTGCCTTGGCGCATGCCCTGTGTGGGGTCGTGATTTTCCCAAAAGCGTTGCAGCAGCGCGTCATAGCTGACCAGGGCGGGGTCAAAGATGACCTGCACCACTTCGTTATGGCCCGTCTTGCCGCTGCACACTTCTTCATAGCTGGGGTTTGGGGTGAACCCGCCCGCATAGCCCGCAGAAGTCAGCCAGACGCCCGGAACCTGCCAGAAAATACGTTCCACGCCCCAGAAACAGCCCATGCCGAACAGGGCTGTTTCCATGCCGTCAGGCGCGGGGGTCTGTAGGGGGCGGTTGAATACGGCGTGCATATCCGCGGTGGGAATGGGTGTCGCGCGACCGGGCAGGGCGTCTGCGGCGCTGATCATCCGGGTTTTCTGATCCAGAAATCCAAACATGGGCGTGGTCCTTCATATACCTTTGTCCAATAGGTAAGCTGCGCGTGGCAAACCGCAAGCGGTTACAGAAAACTTTGCGGGTCTATGTCGATGGCCAGACGCAGATCGCGCGCCAGTTTATGCGGCGCCACCCATGCGCGCAGGGCCGCTTGCAGGGGCGCGCCCTTCGGGGCCTTGACCAGCAGACGCACGCGGTGACGCCCGCGAATGCGCGCAATGGGGGCAGGCGCGGGGCCAAAGACCTGTGCACCAATCCGCGCGAGGGGTGCGGATTGCATGGCCAGACGCTGGCCAAGGGCAAATGCATCTTCCATGTTGGGCGAGGACAAGATGATCCCTGCCAGCCGCCCGTAAGGGGGCATGCCAAGGGCAAAGCGGGCGTCGGCTTCGGTGCGCCAGAAGGTTTCTTCGTCGCCTGACAGGATGGCGCGGATGACGGGGTGTTCGGGCTGGCTGGTTTGGACCAGGGCAAGCCCCGCTTTTTCCGCGCGCCCCGCACGCCCTGCCACCTGCCGCACCAGTTGGAACACCCGTTCCGCCGCGCGCAGGTCCGACCCTGACAGGCCCAGATCGGCGTCAATCACACCCACCAGTGTCAGCAGCGGGAAATTATGCCCCTTGGCGACGATCTGGGTGCCGATGATGATGTCAGCCCCCCCCGCAGCAATGGCCGCGATATGGTCTTTTAGCGCGCGGGCGGACCCGAACAGGTCTGACGACAGCACCAGAACCCGCGCGTCGGGCCACAGGGCGCGGGCTTCTTCTTCCAGCCGTTCAACACCGGGGCCGACAGGGGCCATGCGGTCCTCGGCGCCGCAGGCGGGGCAGGCGGTGGGGATGGGGGCAGAAGCGCCACATTGATGGCACACAAGGCGTTTGAGAAAGCGGTGTTCCACCATGCGCGCATCGCAATCAGTGCAGCCCACCTGATGGCCACAGGCGCGGCACAATGTCAGCGGGGCATAGCCGCGCCGGTTCAGGAACAACAGCGCCTGTTCGCCTGCCTGAATGCGCGCGCTGACCGCGCTTTGCAGGCTGGGTGATATCCAGCGATCGGCAGGCAGGTCTTCGGCGCGCAGGTCAATGGCGCGCATGGCGGGCAGGGTGTTGGGGCCAAACCGCGCGGCCAGATCAAGGCGCGCATATTTGCCCGATGCCGCATTGGCCCAGCTTTCCAATGATGGCGTGGCCGAGGCCAGCACCGCCTGCGCCCCGTTCAATGACGCGCGCAGCACCGCCATGTCGCGGGCATTATACAGCGCGCCTTCCTCCTGTTTGTAAGATGTGTCATGTTCTTCATCCACCACCACCAACCCCAGATCCCGAAAAGGCAGGAACAGCGCAGACCGCGCGCCAACCACAAGTTGCGCGTCCCCTTGGGCGAGCATGCGCCAGCAGCGGCGGCGTTCGGTCAGGGTGACACCGGAATGCCATTCGGCAGGGCGCGCGCCAAAACGCCCTTCCACCCGCGTCAGAAATTCTGAGGTCAGCGCGATTTCGGGCAGCAGAACCAGCGCCTGCCGCCCGCGTGCCAGACAGGCAGCGATGGCTTCCAGATACACTTCGGTTTTGCCTGACCCGGTGACGCCCTTCAGCAGGGTTGCGCCGAATTTGTCCTGCGCCACTGCGGTGCGCAAGTGTTGCGCGGCCTGCGCCTGATCGTCGCTTAGGGCGCTGCGGGGCAGGGCGGGGTTCAGCCGCGCATAGGGTTGGTCGCGCGGCGCGTCGCGTTCGACCAGCCCGCCGGTTTTGACCAGCCCGCGCACCACGGCACTGGACACACCGGCGGCCTGTGCCAATTCGCCCGCTGTCAGGCCCGCGCCGCCAAAACTGTCCAATGCGGCCAGCACACGGTCGCGCGCGTCGGTCATGCGGGGTGGCTGCGCGGGGCCACGAAACAACAGCTTGCGCGTGGCTGGCCCGTCGCCCAACCCCGGAACGCGCGTGGCAAGGCGCAGCATGGCGGGCAGGGGCGTCAGGGTATAATCGGCCACCCGCGTCAGGAAATCGCGCAATTCGCTGCGCAGGGGGGCTGCATCCAGCACGCGGATAATCTGGCGCAGCTTGTTGCGGGCAAACTTCCCCTCGGCCTGCCCCCAGACCACGCCCACCACGCGCCGCGGCCCCAGCGGCACATCGACAAACGCGCCCAGCCAGCACCCGCCTTCGGGGGCCAGATAATCCAGAACCCCGCTGCCCACCGGTTCTGTGGTCAACACGGCGCAGGGCGTGCCTTCGTCAAAGAAATCGGGGGCGGGAGTCTGGGACATGGCGCAAATGGGGTTCCTGCAAGCGGCAAGATCAGGTATGACGCCGCCAAACACTGGCTGCAACCCGAAGGGGCATGAAATGAAGTTCTTTGTCGATACTGCCGATGTCACCGCCATTCGTGACCTGAATGATCTGGGCATGGTTGACGGGGTGACCACCAACCCGTCGCTTATTCTGAAATCTGGCCGCGACATCATCGAAGTCACCCGCGAGATTTGCGGGATTGTGGACGGCCCTGTTTCTGCCGAAGTCGTCGCGCTGGACGCGGATGCCATGATCGCCGAAGGCCGCAAGCTGGCCGAAATCGCGCCCAATATCGCGGTGAAGCTGCCCCTGACATGGGACGGGCTGAAAGCGTGCAAAGTGCTGTCGGGCGAAGGCAAGATGGTGAATGTGACGCTGTGCTTCAGCGCCAATCAGGCCCTGCTGGCCGCCAAGGCCGGTGCCACGTTCATTTCCCCCTTTATCGGGCGGCTGGATGATCTGGCGCTGGACGGCATGGAGCTGATAGAAGATATCCGCACCGTTTACGACAATTACGGGTTTGAAACCCAGATTCTGGCGGCCTCTATCCGGTCGGTGAACCATGTTCTGGACGTGGCGCGCATTGGCGCGGACGTGATGACAGCCCCGCCTGAAGTCATCCGCAAACTGGCTTTCCATCCCTTGACCGATGCGGGACTGGCACAATTCATGAAGGATTGGGAAAAAACAGGTCAAAAAATCCTGTAAGATTTGCTATAGTCCGCAGGAACAATAAAAAAGCAGCAGTCAACGGACAGGCACCCCATGTCAGGCACAGCAACCAAACCCAACGGGCTGGAGGAGATCCGCGCGCGGATCATGTCGGACCCGACCCTTATTCTGGACGACAAGGACGTGATGCGTGTGTTGGTGTCCGCCAGCGAACGCGGCATGGGCGACAATATCATTGACCTGCGCGGTCTGGCCATGGAGCGGCTGGAAGCGCGCCTTGACCGGCTGGAGGAAACCCACCGTGCCGTAATTGCCGCCGCCTATGAAAACCTGTCGGGCACCAACCAGATACATCGTGCGATCCTGCGCATGCTGGATCCCGACCAGTTCGAGGATTTTCTGCGCGATCTGGGCGGCGATGTGGCCGAAATTCTGCGGGTGGATGCCATCAAGCTGGTACTGGAAAGCCCCAGCGCCGCGCCCGATCCTGCGCTGGACCGGATTTCGAATGTGCTGTGCGTGGTACCGCCCGGTTTCATTGACAGCTACATGTCGGCAGGGCGCGCGCAGCATTCGGGCAGGCAGGTCATTTTGCGGCAGGCCATTCCGCAGACAGACCAGCTTTATGGCGCGCGCAGTGCCGAATTGCGGTCCGAGGCGTGCATGCGCCTTGATCTGGGGGCGCAGCGCCTGGGCGGCATGCTGGTGATGGCGTCGGATAATCCCCATATGTTCAAGCCCGGTCAGGGAACCGACCTGCTGGCGTTTTTTGCGGGCATATTTGAACGGTCCATGCGCCGCTGGCTGGCATGACAGGCGGCGGCCTGCATCTGTCTGCAGGCCAGCGCGACGCGTTGCAGACCTGGCTGGAGCAGATGCGCGCACTTCAGGACGCGTCCGAACATACGCTTGAGGGCTACACCCGTGATGTTGCGGGCTTTCTTGCCTTTCTAGCGGGGCATCACGGGGGGGCGCAGGGCGTGGGCGCTTTGGCAAATGTCACCTTGTCGGATATGCGGGCCTGGATGGCGTCCGAACGTGCGCGCGGGATTGGCGGGCGCAGCCTTGCGCGGCAGTTATCGGCGGTCAAAGGGTTTGCCCGCTGGGTGGCTGACCGCGAGGATATGGATATTTCTGCCATTCTGGCCGCGCGTGCGCCCAAACACATGCGCAACTTGCCGCGCCCGCTAAGTGAACGCGCCGCGCGCGACATGCTGGCCAATGTGGGGTTGCAGACAGGGCAGGACTGGACAGGGCTGCGCGATACGGCCGTTCTGACGCTGCTGTATGGCTGCGGGTTGCGCGTGTCCGAAGCACTGTCACTGCGCGCGTGCGATGCGCCCTTGCGCGATGTGCTGCGTATTACCGGCAAAGGGGGCAAGGAACGGCTGGTTCCCGTGCTGCCGGTCGCGGCGGAATCGGTTGCGGCCTATGTTACTGCCTGCCCCTATGCACAAAGCCCCGATGCGCCGCTTTTCCGGGCGCAGCGCGGGGGGGCATTGTCGCGCCGTCATGTTGCCAAGGTGATGGAAAGCGCGCGTCTGCAGCTTGGATTGCCCGCCACAGCAACCCCGCATGCGCTGCGCCATTCCTTTGCCACCCATCTGTTGGCGGCAGGGGGCGACCTGCGCGCGATTCAGGAATTGCTGGGGCATGCCTCTTTGCAGTCGACGCAGGTTTACACGGCCGTTGATGCAACTAGGTTGATGGATATCTATGATGCCGCCCACCCCCGTGCGCATGGCTAAGCTGCCAAACACGCCCATCTGTCGACACAACGACCCGAGGATCTTGTGAATATACATCTGCCTGCTTATTCAGTTCACCTTTTTACCGCCACAGGGGCCGTATTTGCCATGCTGGCCTTGTTGGAGGCCGCGCAAGCGGACTGGCCCATGATGTTCTTGTGGCTGGTGGTCGCTTTTGTCGTGGATGGGATCGATGGTCCCTTGGCGCGCCATTACCACGTCAAGGTAAATGCCCCCACCATTGATGGCCAGTTGCTGGACCTGATCATTGATTACCTGACCTATGTGTTCATTCCGGCATTCGCGCTGTTTCAGTCCAATCTGTTGCCGGGCTGGACAGGGTGGTTTGCGATTATCGTCATCACCTTTGCCAGTGTCATCTACTTTGCCGATACGCGCATGAAGAATCCCGATAACAGCTTTCACGGCTTTCCGGCATGCTGGAACATGGCGGCAATTGTCATTTTCGCGGCCCAGCCATCGTTCTGGGTCATTCTGGGAATTGTCGGTTTTCTGGCCGTGGCCATGTTTACCCCGCTGAAATTCATCCATCCTGTGCGCACGAAACGCTGGCGCGCGCTGTCATTGCCGCTTGCGCTTGTGTGGACCGTGCTTGCGGGGTGGTCGGCTTGGGCGGGGTTTGCGCAACCCCAAGCTGTGACAGGGGGGTTGATTGCGACAACGCTTTATCTGGGCTTGGCGGGAATCGCGCAGCAACTGATGCCCGAACGCCGCTAAAGCGTGTTGCTCAAAAGTGGGAACCGGTTTTGCGCAACCCGCTCTAGCCCCAAGGATTGCCCGTGCGCGACCGGGGCGCGGTGTGCGCAATCCCGTTTTGCTGTGCCAGTTGCACCAGCGCGGCAATCCGGTTTTCCGTATTCGGATGGGTTGAAAACAGCTTGTCCCGCTTATGGACATGCAGCGGGTTGATGATGAACATATGCGCGGTTTGCGGGTTCTGTTCGGCGCGGTCAAAGTCAATGCGCGACGCAAAGCCCTGTATCTTCTCCAATGCGGAGGCCAGCCAAAGCGGATTGCCGCAGATTTCCGCGCCCACGCGGTCCGCTTCATATTCACGCGACCGCGAAATCGCCATTTGCACCACGGCTGCGGCCAGCGGTGCCAGAATCATGACCGCAATCATCGCAATCGCACCGCCCGCCCCCTGATTGCGCCCGCCGCGAAAGAACAGGGCGAAATTCGCCAGCATGGAAATGGCACCCGCAAAAGTGGCCGTGATGGTCATGATCAAGGTGTCATAATTGCGGATATGCGCCAGTTCATGCGCCATGACAGCCGCAATTTCTTCGCGTGACATGCGCCGCAACAGGCCGGTGGTGGCAGCTACGGCGGCGTTTTCAGGGTTGCGGCCTGTGGCGAAGGCGTTTGGCTGGTCTTCGTCAATGACATAGACGCGCGGCTGCGGCATGCCCGCATCATCGGCCAGCTTATGCACCAGACGTTGCAAATCCGGGTGCACCTGACTGTTGCATTCCTGCGCATTGTGCATGCGCAAAACGGCCTTGTCGGAATTCCAGTAGGCAAAGGCATTCATGCCCGCCGCCACCGCCAGCGCAATCAGCAAACCCGCGCCCCCGCCAATGGCATAACCCACGCCCATGAACAGCGCTGTCATTGCGGCCATCAAAATGGCGGTCTTGAAGTAGCCAGTCATCGAAACGCCCCCTTTTGCAATGGCTTGGATATGGGCAAGGCGGATCATGCTTGCAAGATGTGTCAGCCTATAGCCAGCATTTTGAGGGCAGGGCCGTGGGGGATGCCAGCGAAAATGCTGATATCAGGCCCTTACTGCCTGCGCATATCAGCGGCGGCGGGGCAGTCTGCGTTGCGACTTGCAATTTGGGTCCTGCGCTGGTCATCATGGGCCACAGCGACAAGGACGCGCAGGGGGCAGCACGATGTTGTATCAGGAACTTATCCGGCGCAAGCGCGATGGCCATGCACTAAGGGCTGATGAGCTGCGCGCCATTGTCGCGGGTATCTGCGATGGCAGTCTGGGCGATGCGCAGCTTGGCGCATTTGCCATGGCGGTGTTGCTGCGCGGCATGAACCTGACGGAACGTGTGGACCTGACCACTGCGATGCGCGATTCAGGCACTGTGCTGGACTGGGACAATGGGCCGGTCATTGACAAGCATTCTACCGGCGGTGTGGGGGATTGCGTGTCCCTGATGCTGATTCCGGCCCTGGCGGCCTGTGGCGCGGTGGTGCCAAGCATTGCGGGGCGGGGGCTGGGCCATACGGGCGGTACGCTGGACAAACTGGAAGCGATTCCCGGCTATGACATTGCCCCTGACGCCGCGCGTTTGCGGCAGGTTGTGGCGCAAACGGGCTGCGCGATTGTAGGCCAGACGGCCGCGCTTGCGCCCGCTGACAAGCGGTTTTACGCCATCCGCGACGTGACAGGCACTGTTGAATCGCTGGACCTGATTACTGCGTCCATCCTGTCCAAGAAGCTGGCGGCGGGGCTGGAGGGGCTGGTGCTGGATGTGAAATGCGGCAATGGCGCGTTTATGGCAGACATGGGGTCCGCGCGCAGTCTGGCGCGCGCCTTGGTCGAGGTGGGCAACGGGGCAGGGTGCCGGACTGTCGCGCTTGTCACCGATATGTCGCAGCCGCTGGCCCCGGCTGCGGGCAACGCGCTTGAAATCAGTGTTGCGCTGGATTTTCTGACAGGCCGCGCCCGTGATGCGCGCCTGTGGGATGTGACTTGCGCCTTGGGGGCACAGGCGCTGGTCATCGCAGGGCTGGCAGCCGGGCCGGAGCAGGGCAGCGCGATGATGGCGCATGCCTTCCAATCTGGTGCGGCGGCAGAACGGTTTGCCCGGATGGTTGCGGCGCTGGGCGGGCCTGCGGATTTGGTGGAAAACGTATCTGCCTATCTGCCTGCAGCGCCGGTCATCCGGCCCGTGGCCGCCCCTGCGGGCGGGTATGTGGCAGGCTATGACACCCGCGCCATCGGGGTGGCGGTCATCGGGCTGGGGGGCGGGCGACGGCAGCCGTCAGACAGCATTGACCCCCGCGTGGGGTTTTCTGCCATTGCGCCGGTGGGCCAGCCTGTCCAGCCGGGGGACCCGCTGGCCTATGTTCATGCCGCCGACCCAGACAGCGCGGCGGCAGCCACCCGTGCATTTCTGAATACCTGTGCAATACAGGACGCGCAAAATGGCCCCGCACCGCTGATTGTGGACCGCATCAGCGGTTGATCACATTCTGGCGTCTGCGCCGCGCGACCATTGCGCCAAACAGGACCAGCACCACCCCCCACACGGGCGCATCGCCTAACCGCGCATAGGCCGTTGGCGGCAATGCGCCGGGCAGGGGGGCGTCCAGAAAGCCGGTTTCGCCCAGACCCAGTTGCGCCACCATCCCGCCGCGCGCATCGATAACGGCGGAAACGCCGGTATTGGCCGCGCGCAGCACCGGCAGCCCCTGTTCCACAGCGCGCAGCCGTGCCTGTGCCAGGTGTTGGAACGGGCCTGTCATCTCGCCAAACCAGGCATCGTTGGTTATTTGCAGCACCCAATCGGGGCGGCCGGTGCCGCGCAAATGGCGTGGAAAGATGGATTCGTAGCAAATCAGCGGCAATGCATGGCCCAGCGGTCCCATATCCAGCAGGGCGGGGCCGGGACCGGCGCTATAGCCTTGAAGCACTTGTGCCGCAAAACCCGCCATTCCGCTGCCCAGCAGAAATTCCGACAGCGGCACATATTCGCCAAAGGGCACCAGATGATGCTTGTCATAGGTCTGCGTCACGCGCGCCGTGATGTCCAGAACCGCAAGGCTGTTGAAATAGCGCCCTGCGTCATAGCGCTGCACCCCGAAGGCCAGCACAGTGTCAGGGCCATGAGCATGCGCGGCCTGCGCCATCATCGCAAGCCCGTCGCCCGCATATTCCAGAAAGAACGGCACCGCCGTTTCCGGCCAGACAATCAGCGCAGGCGCAGGGTCGGCAGGGGCGGCGGTCTGGTCCAGAAGGCGGTTGAAAAAACGCTGCGGATTGTCGCCCTGCCATTTTTCAGCCTGTGGGGCGTTGGGTTGCGCCAGCCGGATAATATGGTCGCGGGGCGCGGGCACATCGGTCCGGCCTGTGCCCCACACCCACAACCCCGCCACAAGCGCCACGCTGCCCAGCACCGCCGCGCCGCGCTGCGCGCCTGTCTGCGCCAGTGCGGGCAAACCTGCCGCGCCAGCCACCAGCAGGCTAAGCGCGCCCGCCCCGCCCCATGCGGCCAGTTGCATCAGCGGGGTGCCGACCAGCACATGCCCCAGCATGGCCCAAGGGAACCCCGTGAACACCCGGCCGCGCAGCAGTTCCAGCGCGACCAGCGCTGCCACCAAGGCCACCAGCCGCCCGCGCCCCTGCGCCATGCGTGCCGCGCCCCACCCCGCGATTGCCCAAAATAACGCCATCCCGCCCGCCATCAGCACCAAAGCGAAGGGGGCCATCCAGCCATGGCGTTCGGGTTCAATAAAAAACGGCTCGATAATCCAGAACAGGCTGGCCGCGAAATACCCGGTTCCCGTAGCCCATGCGCGCCATCCCCAGTTGCGGGGGGCGGCGTCCAGCGGCAGGATATGGAACATCACCACCAGCGCGGCGAGGGTGGCCCACCACCACCCCAGAGGCGCTTGACCTGTTGCCATCAGCACACCCAGAACACCATGTCCGAACATGACTGCCGAACCCACCCGCTGCGGGTGTTTGCGTGTATCACCGGGGGCGTGGTTCGGGCGATTGCCCGTCATGGGGCAGCGGGTTCGCGCAATGTTTCGGGAATATGGATGCGCAACCGTTCAATGCGGCGCAGGCCCGCTTCAATCACCTCGAATTCCAGACCGGACTCATGCGTGATCAGTTCACCACGCACAGGCACGCGCCCAACCAGCACAAAGACCAACCCGCCAAGGGTGTCAATTTCTTCATCGTCATCTTCAGCGGTCAGCGAGAACCCCAGACGAAGTTCCAATTCTTCCAACGGTGTGCGGGCATCGGCCAGCCATGTGGCGGGTGTTTCCACCTTGATATGGGCTTCTTCGGCGGTGTCGTGTTCATCCTCAATCTCGCCCACGACCTGTTCCAGCAAATCCTCGATGGTCACCAGCCCGTCCACCCCGCCATATTCGTCAATCATCAGGGCGAAATGCGTGCGTTCCGCCTGCATCTTGCGCAGCAACACGCCCAGCGGCATGGAGGGGGGCACATAAAGTATGGGCCGCAGCAATGGGGCCAGATCAAGGCTGTGATGGCCATTGAACCCGTAATGCAGCGCCAGATCCTTCAGTAACAACAGGCCCACGGGGGTGTCCAGCGTTTCCGCATAGACGGGAATGCGCGAATAGCCCGACTCGCGGAAGGTCTGCACAATTTCGGCAAGTCCCGCATGTTGTTCGATGGCGACGATTTCCGCCTTGGGGACGGCCACATCCTCGACCCGCATGTTCGACAGGTTTGCCAGCCCCGGCAATGCCGGTCCCAAGCGGTTGGGGCCGCTGGTGTCATCCTCGGTTTCATCGGGGGAAAGTGCGTCAAACAGGCGGCCAAACAGGCCGCGGCTTTCGCTGTCTTTTGGATCATCCTGCGCGCGCTGCGCTGCTGTAGATCCGTCTGTCGTGTCGCCCATGGGTCCTTTCCAGTGCTAAAGCGGCATTTCCGCGCCGTCCGCATATGGGTCTGCGACCCCCAGCATTGCAAGTATGCGGATTTCGATTTCTTCCATCATGGCGGCATCTTTGTCACGGATATGGTCATATCCCAACAAATGCAGCGTCGAATGCACCACCAGATGCGTCAGATGATCATCAAATGTCTTGCCTTGCTGCTGCGCTTCTTGCGCGCAAGTGTCATAGGACAGCGCAATATCGCCCAAGGCTTCGGGGTCGTCAGGGTCACCGTCGGGGGCGTGGTCGGGGTGGTCCCCGTCCTGTTGCGCGCCCAGATCCCAGCTTGGCCAGCTGAGAACATTGGTGGGGGCTGGTTTGCCGCGAAACTGGCCGTTCAGGTCCGCGATGCGCGCATCATCACAGGCCAGAAGCGCGATTTCATACCCAAGCGCAGGCAGGCCCAGCATGTCCAGCGTGGCGCGCGCCGCGCGTTCGGCCAGTTCGTCAAGTGCGATGGCGTCCCATCGGTCATCTTCAATGACCAGATCGACCAAAGGCGTCATATCAGCCATTTTTCACTTCGTCGCGTTCATAGGCCTGAATGATGCGTGCCACCAACGGGTGGCGCACCACATCTGCGGATGTAAAATAGCTGAATCCGATGCCCTTGACCCCCTCAAGGATGCGTTCCGCCGCCCGCAGCCCCGATTGCGTTCCCCGTGGCAGGTCAATCTGGCTGCGGTCGCCGGTAATGGCCATGCGCGACCCTTCGCCCAGCCGTGTCAGGAACATTTTCATTTGCATCTCGGTCGCGTTCTGCGCCTCGTCCAGGACGACGAAAGCATTGGACAGCGTGCGCCCGCGCATAAAGGCCAGTGGCGCAATTTCTATGCGGCGTTCTTCCATCAGCTTTTGTAATTGCTTGCCGGGCAGAAAATCATTCAGCGCATCATAGAGCGGCTGCATATAGGGATCGATTTTCTCCTTCATGTCGCCGGGCAGAAAGCCCAAGCGCTCGCCGGCTTCTACGGCGGGGCGGGACAGCAATATCTTGTCGACATGGCCATCGGTGAACATTTGCACCGCCACGGCGACCGCAATATAGGTTTTTCCGGTCCCGGCTGGACCGATGCCGAAATTCATCTCATTTTCCAGCAACGCCCGCGTGTAGGTTTGCTGCGCTTCGGTGCGGGGAATGATGGTTTTCTTGCGGGTGCGGATTTCCAGCTTGCCGGTGCGGAACATTTCAAGCTGTTCTTGCGGCCCGTCTTCGGTAGCGGGGGTGCGGCCCATGCGGATAAGCGCGGCAATATCCCCCGATTCGATGGCGCGCCCTTCTTCCAGCATTTGATACAGGGTTTCCAGCACCTGCACGACCAAAGCACGCATATCGGGCGCGCCAATGACCGTCAACTGGTTGCCACGTCGCAGGATTTGAACGCCAAGCTGGCTTTCCAGATGGGTCAGGTTGCGATCATATTCGCCGCACAAATCCACCAACAGGCGGTTGTCGGAAAATTCCAGATGCGTTTGCGCTGCTTCCAGCGGGGTGTCGGGCGGGGTCAAGGCGTTGATGCCCAAGTAGCTCTCCCTGTGATGATCAAAAACGCGCGCTGCGCTATGGTGTCATGCTGCCAATTGCGTTGCGCGCTGGCAAGGATTGTTTGGCCGTGCCTGCCGCATCGGCCACGATATCGGCAGCGCACCGCCATTTTGCCTACCAAATGTAGCGCAGATGTGACAGAGCGCCTGATAAAACCCGCCACCGGACCAACCGCGCCCCTGTTTGGCGGGCACGGCGGGCAGTCCCCCGTCACAGCAGCACACCCCCAAGGGAGTTCGCCTCGCTTCGGGTGATTCTGACGCGCGCGATCTGCCCTTTTTCGATGCGGGGATCGGTCACATGAACAGCATGCAAATAGTCGGATTTGCCGGTCATCTGCCCGGCATCCCGACCGGGCTTTTCAAACAGGACATTCACATCCCGCCCGATCATGCTGTTTTGTGTCGCGCGTTGCTGCTCCAACAGCAGCGCTTGCAGGCGCTGCAGCCGGTCACTTGCCACATCATCGGGCACGCAGGCGCGTTCTGCCGCGGGCGTTCCGGGGCGCGCGGAATACTTGAAGCTGTAGGCCTGCCCGTAGCCCACCTGACGCACCAGCGTCAGGGTATCTTCAAAATCCTGATCGGTTTCACCGGGAAACCCGACGATAAAATCCCCCGATAACAGCAAATCAGGGCGGGCATGGCGCAAACGCTCAATCAGGCGCACATAGCTTTCGGCGGTGTGCTTGCGGTTCATGGCCTTCAGAATGCGGTCACTGCCCGATTGCACCGGCAAATGCAGATAGGGCATAAGCTTTGGTTCATCCCCGTGCGCGGCAATCAGATCATCATCCATGTCATTGGGGTGCGATGTGGTAAAACGAATGCGCGCCAGCCCGTCCATGCGCGCCAGTTCCCGGATCAGCCGCGCCAATGTCCACGCCCCGCCCGCCCCCGCACCATGATAGGCGTTGACATTCTGGCCCAGCAGCGTGATTTCGCGCACTCCACGGTCCACCAGATCGCGCGCCTCGGCCAGAATGCGGTCCACCGGGCGCGACACTTCTGCCCCGCGCGTATAGGGGACCACACAGAATGCGCAAAACTTGTCGCATCCTTCCTGCACTGTCAGGAACGCGCTTGGCCCGCGCCCCGCGCGCGGCCCTTTGGGCAAATGGTCGAATTTGTCTTCTTCGGGGAAATCGGTATCCACGGCCCGCGCACCGTCGCGCACGGCCTTTTCCATGGCGGGCAAGCGGTGGTAGGTTTGCGGACCCACCACCAGATCAACCAAGGGCTGGCGGCGCATGATCTCTTCGCCCTCGGCTTGGGCGACACACCCTGCGACCCCGATTTTCAGATCGGGGTTCGCCACTTTCAACGGCTTCAGCCTGCCCAATTCGGAATAGACCTTCTCAGCGGCTTTTTCGCGGATATGGCAGGTGTTCAGCAAGATCATGTCAGCGTCATCAGCCCGGTCCGTCATCGAATATCCGGACGCGCCCAGCGCTTCGGCCATGCGTTCACTGTCATAGACATTCATCTGACAGCCATAGGTCTTGATAAATAGCTTCTTGGTGTCGGCCATTGGCCCCCCTTGCAGCGCTGTATCGGGTTGGTGTGGCCATAGCGGAAAGTGGCCCCACCCTCAAGGCGGTCAGATAGCCGCGCTTGAGGGTTGCGGCAAGCCAACTGCGGCACGAATTGGCAGGTGGTCGGACGCTTTTCGCGCCAATGCTGTATCATGCGCGCGCAAATCACTGATTTGCGCCTGACGGCAAGTGATAATCCGGTCCAGCGGCAGAACGGGGCGTTGCGCAGGAAAACTGGCTATCGTTGCCGCAGACCGCTTTACCGCGCGCAGTTCACGCCGGATCGGCATCAGTGAACAGCGCGCGCCCAGGCGCCATTCGTTGAAATCCCCCATGACCAGTGTGGGCCTGCCATCGCCCCCGTCAATTTCTTCGGACAACCGGCGCGCTTGCAGCAGGCGCGACTGGTGCAGCAGGCCCAGATGCGCGGCAATCAGGCGCAAGGGCTGGCCGTTCAGCACAATATCGGCGATAATCGCCCCGCGCGGTTCCAGCCCGGGCAAGGTGATGGCGCGGGCCTGTTGCACTTCTGCGCCGCGCAGCAACAGCAAATTGCCATGCCAGCCATGCGCGCGTGCGCCCAGCCTGTCTGTCAGCGCAACAGCACGCAGCCCCGTTTGATCAAACAGCATATCGGGGTCAAGAACCCCCTTGCGGTCCCCGAAACGGCGGTCCACTTCCTGCAAGGCAACGATATCGGCGCCAATTTCGCGGATCACCTGCACTGTTCGCGCCGGGTCGCGCCGCATATCGGTTCCGACGGCCTTGTGTATGTTATAGGAACTGACAATCAGATCGGACATTGGCCTTCGGGCGTCTGGAACAGGGTATATAACATATGCGGGTGCCGCAGGCGTTTCACAATAGGCAGATACCCTCAAGAATTCGTTAAGGGGCATATACGCGCATGACAGAGGCAATCGACGCGCTGGTAATCGGCGCTGGACCGGCAGGCTTGATGGCGGCAGAGGTGCTGGCCCGGGCCGGGCGCAAGGTTGTTGTGTGCGAGGGCAAGCCGTCGCCCGCGCGCAAGTTTCTGATGGCGGGCAAATCGGGGCTGAACCTGATGAATGCCGCCCCTCTTGACGATCAGCTGCCCCGCTACGCGCAGGCCGCGCCATGGCTTGCGCCCATGTTGCGCGATTTCGGCCCCGACCAGATCCGCGACTGGGCCAACGGGCTGGGGGCGGACCTGTTCACAGGGTCATCGGGCCGGGTCTTCCCGCGTGTGATGAAGGCCTCGCCACTCTTGCGGGCATGGCTGGCGCGGCTGGACGGGGCAGGGGTCCGCTTGCGGCGGGGCTGGCGGTGGCAGGGCGGTGAATTCGACTTCACAACCCCCCAAGGGCCGCGCCGGCTGGCACCGCTGACATGCGTTCTGGCACTGGGTGGGGCAAGCTGGGCGCGGCTGGGGTCAGACGGGGCATGGGCAGGGGCACTGGCTGCGCGCGGGGTGGCCCTTGCGCCCTTTCAACCGGCCAATATGGGCTTTGTGGTGCCATGGTCCGACCATATGCACCCCCATTTCGGCGCACCGCTCAAAGGGGTGCGCCTGATGGCGGGGCAAAACGCCGTGCGCGCCGAATGCGTCATCTCGGCGCGCGGGGTGGAAGGGGGCGGCATCTATGCGCTGTCGCGCCCTCTGCGCGAGGGGACTGCGCTGGTGCTGGACCTGTTTCCCGACCGCGCCGCGCCCGATATTGCCAACCGGTTGCGGGCACAGCCTGCAAAACTGTCCGCATCAAACCGTCTGCGCAAGGCGCTGGGGCTGTCGGGGGTGCGTCTTGCGCTTGTGCAGGAACTTGCGCGCCCCTTGCCCGCTGACCCTGCCGCCCTTGCGGGGGTACTCAAGGCGCTACAGGTTCCGCTGCAATGCCCCCGCCCGCTGGACGAGGCCATCTCGACCGCTGGTGGCATCGCGCGCAGCGCGCTGACCGAAGGGCTGGAACTGCGCGCCTGGCCTGGTGTTTTCGCGGCGGGTGAAATGCTGGACTGGGAAGCGCCGACCGGCGGCTACCTGCTGACCGCCAGCCTTGCCACAGGCCATTGGGCGGGCCGCCATGCCGCGCAGCGATCCTGATTTCATCTTGCCAAAAATACTCAAACCCTGGCGCACGCGGGTCTTGCGTGTCGCATGTTAGGCGGGCCGCAGGTTCAGTGCGCGTTCCTGCACGGGCAAATGCACAATGGCCGAAAACAGCCCGACTCCCACACCGACCCACCATACCAGCGTGTAATCGCCATGCAGGTCATACAACGCCCCGCCCAGCCAGACGCCCAGAAAGCTGCCCAACTGGTGGCTGAAAAACACAATCCCGTACAACGTGCCCATATAGCGCAGCCCGTAAATATGCGCGATCAACCCCGATGTCAGCGGCACAGTGGCCAGCCATAGCGCGCCCATGACAATGGAAAACACCAAAACCGACGCAGGGGTTATCGGGGACAGGATGAACGCTGCCGCAACCACTGTGCGCGCCATGTAGATTGACGCCAGCAGGTATTTCTTGGAATAGCGCTTGCCCAGCCACGCAGCAGCCAATGTGCCCGCGATATTGGCCAGACCAATCAATGATATGGCGACTGCGCCCAGCGCGGATGTGGTGGTTATGCCAAAAGCCGCCAGCATCCCGTCGGGGTTTATGGGGCCGCACATTTCAGTGACCATTGCGGGAAAATGCGCAGTGACAAATGCCAGCTGATAGCCGCAGGAAAAAAAGCCCAGAAAGATCAGTGTGAAACTGGGGTCACGAAACGCCTGTTTCAGCGCCGCCCCCATGCTTTGTTCCAGTTCCGCGCGGCTGGCAGGTGCGGGGCTGCGCATCATCGGCAGCGCGAACAGACTAAGCAGAATCATGGCCGCAAAAATGACAAACACGCTTTGCCATGAATAAAACGACAGCAGGATTTCCGCCAAGGGTGCCCCGAAAACCTGTCCGGCACTGCCTGCAGCCGTGGCAATGCCCAGCGCCAGCGAACGGTTTTCATCTGATGCCGCGCGCCCCACAACGGCCAGAATGACGCCAAATCCCGTGCCCGCAACGCCGAAGCCCACAAGGATTTCCAGCATCTGATGCGCGCCGGGTGTGACCGCGAAGGATGACAGCACCAGTCCTGCCGCATAAATCAGCGCCCCCATGAAAATGGCGCGCCGGTCCCCGAACCGTTCGGCAATCGCGCCAAAAATGGGCTGGCCAATCCCCCATGCCAGGTTCTGAATGGCAATGGCCAGCGAAAATTCTGCGCGCAGCCAGCCGAATTCTTCGGCAATCGGGATCTGGAACACACCGAAACTGGCGCGAATGGCGAAGCTGATCATGATGATGATGCAGCCCCCGATCAGAACAGGGGTCATCAGGGGCGCACGGGCGGCAGTTTGTGGCATGGCAGCGACTCTTGAAAATGTGCGTTTAACATGTTCAATTCCGCGCAGCAGGTCAAGCGCTTACGCGACCAGGGCCTCGGCATGTTTCAGGTCCACGCTGACCAGTTGGCTGACCCCGCGTTCGCCCATGGTGACCCCAAACAGCCGGTCCATGCGCGCCATTGACAGCGCGTTATGGGTGATAATCAGATACCGGGTTTCCGTGCGGCGGCACATTTCATCCAGCAAGTCGCAAAACCGCGCCACATTGGCATCATCCAGCGGCGCGTCCACTTCATCCAGCACACAGATGGGCGCAGGGTTGGCCAGAAAGACCGCGAAAATCAGCGCCAGCGCTGTCAGGGTCTGCTCGCCCCCTGACAGCAGCGACAGAATGGACAATTTCTTGCCCGGCGGCTGGCACATGATTTCAAGCCCGGCATCCAGCGGATCGTCACTTTCCACCAGAACCAAGCGCGCCTCTCCGCCAGTGAACAGATGGGTAAACAAGGTCGAGAAGCTGGCATTCACCTTGTCAAAGGCCACAAGCAGCCTTTCGCGCCCTTCGCGGTTCAGCGCGTTAATACCTGAACGCAGCTTGGCAATCGCGGCTTCCAGATCGGCCTTTTCCTGCACCAGAACGTCATGTTCGGTCTGGATTTCGCGTGCATCTTCTTCGGCGCGCAGGTTCACGGCCCCCAACGCATCGCGCGCACGGCGCAGGCGGGTCAGTTCCTCGTCCAGCGCGGTGGCGTCGGGCATGGTTTCGGGGTCGGCGTCCAGCTGTTGCAAAAGCGCCCTGGGCGTTGTTTCCAGGTCCTCGGTGATGCGGGTTTCGGCAAGCAGAACATTTTCGCGGGCGGCGTCGCGGCGGGCTTCGGCGCGGGCGCGCGCCTCTCGTGCGTCGGATGCGGCGCGTTCGGCGCTGCGTTCGGCATCGGCGGCGTTGCGTGCCTGCGCTTCCGCTTCGGCCAAGGCGTCGCGCGCGGCTGTGTGGCGGGTTTCGGCGCGGGTAATTTCGTCGCTTAACCCTGCGCGTTGTTCGGCCAGTTCCTCGGGGGTGGCGCTGGCGTCGGCAAGGTCTTCTTCAGTGGCGTCCTTGCGCGCCTGAAGGTCGCGGATGCGGGCTTCTGCCGTTTCCAGACGGTGGCGCCAGCCGCTTAGGGTTTTAGTGATTTCCTGCCCGCGCGCCAGCCGCGCTTTTGCATCGCGGCGCAATTCATCGGCCTGTGCGCGGTGCGTCATCATGGTGATGCGCGCGGCTTCGACGTTCAGGCGCAGGGTGTCGGTTGCCGCGCGGGCCTGATCCAGATCAGGCAGTTGTGCGCGCTGGTCTTCGGCATGGGCCAGGGCTTCGGATAAATCTTCTACATCATCATTGAAACGGCCCATCTGGGCAGTGGCCGTTTCCAGCCGGACCAGTGCACTGTCATGCGCGGTCTGCGCGCGTGACAGCGCGCGCCCTGCATCCGTCAGGCGCTGGTCTGCGGCGCGGCGGGCATCGCGTGCTTGTCGTTCAGCCCCGGTCAGGGCGTCAAGGCGGGCTTTGGCAGTGCTGTGGGTGTCGCGGGCCATGTCCAGCCGCGACTGTGCCTGTTCCAGATCCCGCCGCAGCCTGTCCAGCCGGTTGATTTGCTGCAGGCGCAATGCGGCGGTGCTGGGGGCATCCTGTGCGGCCACGTGCAACCCGTCCCAGCGCCACAGATCGCCTGCCAATGTGACCAGCCGCTGGCCGGGCCGCAGGTCCGGCTGCAGGTGTGGACCATCGGCGGCATCTACCAGCCCGGTTTGGGACAGCCTGCGCGCCAGCGCGTCCGGCCCCTGCACATGGGGGGCTAACGGGTCCGCGCCTTGGGGCAGGGGGGCTGCATCCTCATAGTCCGGCAGGGCCACCCAGCCCGACCCGCCAGCCGATAGCGGCGCGCGCAGATCATCCGCCAATGCGGCACCGATGGCCTGTTCATGCCCTTCGTTTACGCGCAGCAAGTCCAACATTTGGGTGCCTGCGCCGCGGTCGCGGTCCACCAACCGCGACAAGGCTGCGGCTTCGGCGCGCAGGGTGCTGGCCTCCCCCCCGGCCTCGGCCAGCGTGCCGCGCGCGCGGGATTCCTCGGTCTGGGCATGCTGGCGCGCGTCTTCGGCTTCCAGCAGGGTGGCTTCCGCATCCTCGGTCAGGGATTGGGTGGCGTCCAGGTCATCCTGGGCCTGTTCCAGCGCGTCCCTTGCCGCGTGCAGGCCCATTTGCGCTTGTGACCGGGCGTCGGCGGCCTGCAAGCTGGCATTTCGCGCTTTAGCAAGGGCGGCGTTCAATTCCGTGATCTGGCGGTCTGCAGATTGGTGGCGCGCGGCCAGCCGCGCCACATCTTCGGTGGCGCTGGACAGGTCTGCTTCGTGACCTGCCAGAATTTGCGCGGCTTCACTGGCGGCATCGGTGGCGTCGGACAGTTTGTCGTCATGCCCTTCGGCGGATTTGGCAAGCTGGCCCTGTTCCCATTCCAGTTGCGCAATGGTTTCGGCGGCATCGCGGTTCAGGCCGGTTTCGCGGTCAATGTCCTGCGCAAGCTGCTGCACGCGCGATTGCAGCGTGCGGATGGCTTCAAGCGCGCGCGCTTCCTCAGTGGCCAGCGTGTCCCGATTGACATGCAGGCGCTGCAGCACAGCGCCCGCGATGGCGTCTTCTTCGCGCAGCGCGGGCAGGCGCGCGTCTGCAGTTTCGCGGCTGCGGCTGGCCTGTTGCGCGGCGGTTTCGGTTTGCGCGCTGGCAACAAGCGCGGCTTGCAAGGCGGTATCTGCATCCTGTCGTGCCTGATCGGCTTCGCGCCAGCGCCGGTACAGCAACAACCCTTCGACCTGGCGCAATCTGGCGCCGATCTGGCGGTAGCGTTCGGCCTGACGCGCCTGCCGCGACAACTGGGCCAGTTGCTGGGCCATCTGGTCAATCACATCACTGATGCGTTCCAGATTGGTTTCTGTGGCGCGCAGGCGCAATTCTGCTTCGTGGCGGCGCTGATACAGGCCCGAAATACCGGCAGCTTCTTCCAGAATGCGGCGGCGGGCCTTGGGCTTGGCGTTGATCAGTTCGGAAATCTGGCCCTGACGCACCAGTGCCGGACTATGCGCCCCGGTTGACGCATCTGCAAACAGCATCTGAACATCACGCGCCCGCGCTTCTTTGCCGTTGATCTTGTAAGCGCTGCCCGCATCGCGGGTGATGCGGCGCACAATATCCAGTGTGTCAGCGTCATTGAACGCGGCAGGGGCCACGCGGTCGCGGTTGTCGACCTGCAAGGTCACTTCGGCAAAATGGCGGGCAGGGCGCTGGTCGGTTCCGGCGAAAATGACATCTTCCATGCCTGCACCGCGCATGGCGGTGGGGCGGTTTTCGCCCATCACCCAGCGCAGCGCCTCCAGCAGGTTGGACTTGCCGCAGCCATTCGGCCCAACCACACCTGTAAGCCCCGCCTGAATCACCAGATCAGTGGGGTCCACGAAGCTTTTGAAACCGTTCAGGCGCAGTCTGGTGAATTGCACGGCGGGAAATGCCCTTTGTCTTTGCGCAATCTGGCCGGAACCCAAGGCCCGAGTCAAGGTGCCAGCCCCGCATATCGCCGGTTTGCGGGGGGTTATCCACAAGATGTGGAGTGTCGGCAAAGCTGCGTCATTCTGCCACGGCGCATTCTGCAAACGCATTGATATATTCATTTATGTATATATGAATGGAAGGAGACACTATGTCCCATAATCCCGCACGCCCGTCAGATACCTATTCACCGCTCTACTTTCTGGCCTCGTTGGGGGCAGGGGGGCTGGCGGTCAGCTTTTTCATGTGGCTGATGCATTGGCTGCCCCATCCGGGCAAAACCGTTCCTGTGTTCGAAGATATCACCGCCGCCTTTGCTGCCGGGTCGGTCCTGACCCAAGGCATGATTATTCTGGCCATGGCAGGTATCGCACTCTTTGCGTTCGTGAACCTGAAACTTCTGGTCTGGAACCTGCGCAGCTTCGCGGCATGGACAAAAACCGATGCTTACGCGAAATTTGCCAAAACCAACGCCCAAAGTCAGGTTCTGGCATTGCCGCTGGCGCTTGCCATGTCTGTCAATGTCCTGTTCGTTCTGGGCATGGTCTTCGTGCCGGGGCTGTGGTCGGTCGTGGAATATTTGTTCCCGCTGGCACTGCTGGCGTTTCTGGCCATCGGGGCCTACGGGTTCAAACTCTATGGCGGCTTTCTGGGCCGGGTGCTGACCGAAGGCGGCTTCAACTGTGCCGCCAATAACAACTTCGGCCAGATACTGCCCGCGTTCGCTTTCGCCATGGTAGGCGTTGGCCTTGCGGCCCCAGCCGCCATGAGCACGCTGCCCGCTATCGCCGGACTGGCCTTGGTGCTGTCGACCTTTTTCCTGATGACATCGGGCCTTATTGCGGTCGTTGCCATGGTGCTGGGCCTGCGGTCCATGATGGAACATGGCGCAAACCCCGAAACGGCCCCCACGCTGTCGATCATCGTGCCGCTGCTTACGGTGCTGGGCATTCTGGGCCTGCGCCAAAGCCACGGGCTGGGCGAACATTTCGGAACGCCGGAAATGGCGGGTGAAACGCTGGCAATGCTGACGAAATACCTGTCGGTGCAAATCCTGTTCCTGTTGTTTGCCGGTCTGGTTCTGCTGCGTCAGGGCTATGCGCAGCGCTTCATCTTCGGGGCGGAAAATTCGCCGGGGGCCTATGCGCTGGTTTGCCCTGGTGTGGGGTTCGCGGTGCTGATTCACTTCTGGCTGAACAAGGGGTTGGTCGATGCTGGCCTGATGACCAAGTTCAGCGCAGGTTATTGGGCCATCACGGCTGTGGCGCTGGCATCGCAATTTGCCATGGTCTGGCTGGTCTGGCACCTGAACCGGCGCCATTTCGGCACGCCCCGCAACGCGGCAGCCGTGCCGGCAGAATAAACCGGGGCAATGACCCCGCGAAGGGCCGCATCACGCGGCCCTTTTATTTTTGCGCGGATCGGGGCTAATGGGAAAAGCAACAAAAAGGTTTTTTCCGATGATCCACGCCCTTGCCCTGATCCTGCTGTGCCAATTGGCGGGCGAAGCCCTGTCGCGGTTGTTCGGCTTGCCCGCCCCCGGTCCGGTGCTGGGCATGGGGCTGTTATTCTTGCTGATGTTGGCAGTGCCGCGCCTTGGTAACTTCATGCGCCCCACGGGCGAGGGGATATTGCGCCACCTGACGCTTCTGTTTGTCCCCGCAGGGGTGGGTGTGGTGGGGCATTTGCGCCAGCTGGGGGAAAACGGGCTGGCCTTGGGGGTGGCGCTGGTGGGGTCTACGGTGCTGGCCATCGCGGCGGGGGTGCTGACCTTCGTTTTCGTGGCGCGGCTGACGGGGGCGAAAGGGGGCGAAGATGCGTGATTTTGCAGAAATATGGTCCTATCTGGCCGAAACCCCGCTGATCTGGCTAAGCGCCACACTGATTGCCTATCTGGCAGGGGATTATCTGGCGCAACGCGCAGGGCGCGCGCCCCTGGTCAATCCCGTTCTGGTGGCAGTTATCCTGCTGGCCGCGCTGCTGTGGGCCACAGATACCAGCTATGCGACCTATTTCGAGGGGGCGCAGTTCGTCCATTTCCTGCTGGGTCCCGCCACTGTCGCGCTGGCCGTGCCGCTATGGCTGAACTGGCCCACTGTGCGCCGCGCGGCGCTGCCGATTGTAGCGGCGCTGCTGGCAGGGTCTGGCATGGCCGTGTTGTCGGCGCTGGCCATCGGCCATGCAATGGGCCTGTCACCCGAGCTGCTGGCAACCCTCGCGCCCAAGGGGACAACCGCGCCAGTGGCCTTGGGCATCAGCCAGAACCTTGGCGGCTCGCCCACGCTGACGGCCGTTCTTGTCATCCTGACCGGCATTACGGGGGCAATTGTGATCACGCCCATGATGAACGCAATGGGCATTCGCGACTGGCGCGCGCGCGGCTTTGCGGTGGGGGTTGCGGCCCATGGCATTGGCACGGCGCGCGCGTTTCAGGTCAATCCGCAGGCGGGTGCGTTTGCGGGCATCGGGATGGGGCTGAACGCCATGCTGACGGCCCTATTGGCCCCGTGGGCGCTGGGCCTGTTCCAGTGACGTCAGCCCAACTCCTTCATCAGGCGGCGCTTTTGCTTGTCCCAGTCGCGCTTGGCCTCGCTCGCGCGCTTGTCGGCCAGCTTCTTGCCCTTGCCGATGGCAATCTTGATCTTCACCAACCCGCGATGGTTAAAATACATCACCAGCGGCACCAGCGTCATGCCGTCCTTGGCCGTGGCCGCCCATAGCCGCGCCATCTCGCGCTTGCTGACCAGCAGCTTGCGGCGGCGGCGTTCCTCATGGCCCCAGATATTGGCCTGCTTGTAGGGCGCGATATAGGAATTCACCAACCACAATTCGCCATTATCGACCGTTGCATAGCTTTCGGCGATATTGGCCTTGCCGCCCCGCAGGGATTTAACTTCGGACCCGTGCAGCATGATCCCGCATTCAAGGTCGTCTTCAATAGCGTAATCATACCGCGCGCGGCGGTTTTCAGCGATGATACGGTAATTCGGGTCTGATTTCTGGGCCATGTCAGTGCAGATAAGGGGCGCATGCGCCCATGTCTAGGGTTTCAGGCGCAGCTGCATGCTGTTGCCCGATGATTTGCGCAATTCAAACGCGCCCGATCTGGCAACCAGCTCGCTCAGTTTGCTGCAGCCATAATTGCGCGCGTCGAAATCAGGATTGGCCGCAACAATGAACTGCCCGACCTGGCCCAGCGAAAACCAGTCCTCATCCTTGTCGATGGCCTGCATCGCAGCCTTGATCAGGGGCACCGCCCCGGATGGGGGGGATTTCTTGCTTTGCGCCGGTTCGGGGTCGGCTTCCGGCAAGATATTCTCAACGAAAATGAACCGCTTGCAGGCCTTTCTGAACGCCTCGGGTGTCTTTCGTTGCCCAATGCCGTATACATCCAGCCCCTGTTCACGAATGCGACTTGCCAGCCGCGTGAAATCGCTGTCCGAACTGATCAGCACAAACCCGTCAAACCGCCCGGTATGCAGCAGGTCCATTGCATCAATCACCAGGGCAATATCACTGGAATTCTTGCCCACTGTGTTTGCGGGTTGATGATGGGGCACCAACGCCAGACTGGGCAGCTTTTCCTGCCAGCCAGACATCTGGCTGCGCGAAAAATCGCCGTAAATCCGCCGCACGCTGGCTTCGCCTAGTCCTGCAATCTCCTCGAATATCGCCTCCACCCATTTGGGCGAGGAATTATCCGCATCGATCAACACCGCCAATAACGGTATGCCTGAACGCGCCATGATGCTTCCTTTCAGTCTGGTCAAAATATCCCGGGGGAGGCCCCGCAGGGGACGGGGGCAGCGCCCCCCTTACAGCGTCCGGTACATCACATAGGCATCGACAAATCCCTGCTCGGGATGGTGGAACGCACCGGGCAGGCGGCCTGCAATCTCAAACCCGTTGGCTTGCCACAGGGCCACGGCGCGGGCGTTGGTGGACACGACGCAATTGAACTGCATGGCCCTGAATCCCCGCGCGCGCGCCGTGTCCAGCGCATGTTCCAGCATCGCGCGCGCAACCCCCCGCCCTTGCGCGGCGGGGGCACTGACAAAGCCGCAATTGGCCACATGCGCGCCCCCGCCTTGCTGGTTGGGGCAAATGTAATAACTGCCAACCCTCTCGCCGCCCGCTTCCGCCACAAAGGCGTCATGCGTGCCTGCGCACCACCAGTCCAGCGCGGCGTCGCGGCTGATTGCGCGGTCAATGGCGTAGGTCTCGCCTGCGCGGAACACTGGCTTCAGCATGGCCCAAAGCGCGGGGTGGTCGGCTTGGGTCGCGGGGCGCAGTTCTACGCCCCCCTTTTCGGCCTCGCTCAAAACTCCACCACTGCGCGAATGGATTTTCCTTCATGCATCAGGTCGAACCCCTCATTGATCTGGTCCAGTGTCAGCTTGTGGGTGATCATCGGGTCAATCTCGATCTTGCCGTTCATATACCAATCGACGAATTTCGGCACATCCGAACGCCCCTTGGCCCCGCCAAACGCCGTGCCTTTCCATACGCGCCCGGTGACCAGCTGGAACGGTCGCGTGGAAATTTCCGCCCCCGCAGGGGCCACACCGATGATCACAGACACGCCCCAGCCCCGGTGCGAGCATTCCAGTGCGTCGCGCATCACGTTCACATTGCCCGTCGCATCGAAGCTGTAATCCACGCCACCAATCGCGTCATCCCCGCGCTGCGTCAGCCTGACGATTTCGGCCACCACATTGTCCACCCTGGACGGGTTGATGAAATGCGTCATCCCGAATTTGCGCGCCATCTCTTCCTTGCTGTCATTCAGGTCCACCCCGATGATCATGTCAGCACCCGCCATGCGCAGCCCTTGAATGACGTTCAGGCCAATGCCGCCCAAGCCAAAGACAGCCGCGGTCGATCCGATTTCCACACCCGCCGTGTTGATCACCGCGCCAATGCCCGTTGTCACCCCGCAGCCAATGTAGCAAATCTTGTCAAACGGCGCATCGTCGCGCACTTTGGCCAGTGCGATTTCGGGCATGACCGTGTGATTGGCAAAGGTGGAACACCCCATGTAATGATAAATCGGCGTGCCATCGAGCATGGAAAACCGCGTCGTCCCGTCAGGCATAAGCCCCTGGCCCTGCGTGCCGCGAATGGCAGTGCACAGATTGGTTTTCCCCGACCGGCAGGAATAGCATTCCCGGCATTCGGGCGTATACAGGGGGATGACATGGTCGCCCGGTTTCAGGGTCGTGACCCCTTCACCCACCTCAATCACCACGCCTGCGCCTTCATGTCCCAGAATGCTTGGAAACAGCCCTTCCGGGTCCGCACCAGAGCGGGTGAATTCATCTGTGTGGCAAATACCTGTGGCCTTGATCTCAACCAGAACCTCGCCCGCCTTCGGGCCATCCAGGTTCACTTCCATGATTTGAAGGGGTTTTCCGGCTTCAAGGGCAACAGCGGCACGGGTGCGCATTGGGGTCTTCTCCTGCATTGTGCAATTTCGCCCAATGTGGCGCAGCACGGGGATGGCCCGCAAGCGAAAGCGGCATGTCGGGGCGAAAAAAAACAATAGCCTGCGCAAAAGCTTGATTTTCTCTGACTTCCACCACACAGTGATTGTCATGAACATGCAAACCCCATGGCGTGCCACAGATCAGCAGGTCAGCTTTGACCGGCGCGAATTATCGGTCATCCTGTCACTTTACGGGCGTATGGTGGCTGCGGGGGAGTGGCGTGATTACGGCATTTCGTGCTTGCGCAACTCAGCGGTGTTTTCCGTGTTCCGGCGCACTGCGGAAACCCCGCTGTATCGTATTGAAAAACATCCTCATTTGCGCAACCGGCAAGGGATGTATGCCGTCATCGGCATGGACGGGCAAATCCTCAAGCGGGGGCATGATCTGGCCGTGGTGCTCAAGGTGCTGGAACGGCGCATGCTGCGTGTTATCGGCGAATAGGCTTTACACCCTGGCGCGCTGGTGCTAATGCGCTGATTATGAACACAACACATGCATCACACCTGATTTTGCGACGCCGCTGAAGCGGTGACTGTGTTCTTGCGCGGCCACGACATTGGCCCGCGCCCTGTTTTGACCTTCCAAATGAAAACCGCCGTTGACTTGTCCGTAATGCTTTGGCAGGTCAGTGCTTTGATTGATCGGAATGACGCCCATGCCCGCACAATTTCCAGCTGTCCTGCCAACCTACAGCCGCACACCGCTGGCATTCCGCCGCGGCGAAGGGGCCTGGCTGATCGAAGAAAACGGCGCGCGCTACCTGGATTTTACATCCGGTATCGCGGTCAATGCGCTGGGCCATGCCCACCCCGCGCTTGTTCAGGCGCTGACCGAACAGGCGCAGGCACTTTGGCATGTCTCTAACCTGTATGAAATCCCCGCACAGGCGAAACTCGCCGATGCGCTGGTCGACCATACATTCGCGGACACGGCATTCTTCACCAATTCCGGCACCGAAGCTGCGGAACTGGCCATCAAGATGGTGCGCAAATACTGGTTTGAACAGGGCGCGGACCGCCCGACAATCCTGACCTTTGAAGGCGCGTTTCACGGCCGCTCCACCGGGGCGATTGCTGCAGCAGGGTCTGAGAAAATGACCAAAGGGTTCGGCCCGCTGATGCCCGGCTTCAAGGTCCTTCCTTGGGGGGATCACGACGCGTTGCGCGCCGCCCTCGATGATACTGTCGCGGCCGTCATGATCGAACCTGTCCAAGGCGAAGGCGGCATCCGCTGCCTGCCCGACCAGTGCCTGAAGGGCCTGCGCGATCTGTGCGACCAGACCGGCGCGCTTCTGGTCCTCGATGAGGTGCAGTGCGGAATGGGCCGCACGGGGCGGTTGTTTGCCCATGAATGGGCCGGTGTCACGCCGGACATCATGATGGTGGCCAAAGGCATCGGCGGGGGCTTCCCGCTTGGGGCCGTGCTGGCAACTGCCCGTGCCGCATCCGGCATGACCGCGGGCACGCACGGGTCAACCTATGGCGGCAATCCTCTTGCCTGCGCCGTGGGGGCCAAAGTGGTGGAGATCATGACCGCTGACGGCTTTCTTGACAATGTGCGTCAGAAGGCCGGTCTGCTGCGTCAGCGCCTCGAATCGCTGGTTTCCGCGCATCCTGATATCCTTGAGGGCGTGCGTGGCACCGGGCTGATGCTGGGCCTGAAATGCAGCTGCCCTAATCTTGATCTGGTCAAGGCCGCACATGCGCAGCATCTTCTGACCGTCCCTGCCGCAGACAATGTCGTGCGCCTGCTGCCTCCGCTGATCATCACCGAAGATGAAATATCCGACGCCGTGGCGCGGCTTGATCTTGCTGCCGCGTCCCTGTCCTGATTTCATTCTGGTAAAAATATCCCGGGAGCGCGAGGGCAGCGCCCTCGCCCCCCTCTTTCAGACAAAAGGTCCGATCCATGCCGCATTTCCTGGATATCCACACCACCGCCCCTTCCGATCTGCGTGCCATGATCGACAGCGCCCATGCAATGAAGTCCGCCCGCAAGGGGCGTCCTATGGCCGCGCCAGATGATGACCAGCCGCTGAAAAACCGCATGGTTGCGTTGATCTTTGAAAAACCATCGACCCGCACGCGCGTCAGCTTCGATGTGGGGGTGCGCCAGTTGGGGGGGCAAACCATGGTGCTGTCAGGGTCGGAAATGCAGCTGGGGCATGGCGAAACCATTGCCGATACCGCGCGCGTCCTGTCGCGCTATGTCGACATGATCATGATCCGCACGTTTGAAGAAACCGTGCTGCAGGAACTGGCGCACTCTGCCTCTGTGCCCGTCATCAACGGCCTGACAAACCGCACTCATCCGTGCCAGATCATGGCCGATATCCAGACCTATGAAGAACATCGCGGCCCGATTGCCGGACGCAGGGTGGTCTGGTCCGGCGATGGCAATAATGTCTGTGCGTCCTTTCTGCATGCCGCAGGGGCGTTCGGGTTTGATCTTGTTTTCACTGGCCCCGAGGCCCTGGACCCTGATCCTGAATTCGTGGCCCTTGCCCGGTCGCAGGGCGCGCAAGTCGACATTATCCGCGACCCGGTGCGCGCGGTTGACGGGGCCGATCTGGTGGTGACCGATACCTGGGTCAGCATGCATGACAGCCAGTCCAACCGTGAACGCCGCCATAACCTGTTGCGCCCCTATCAGGTGAATGACGCGCTGATGGCGCATGCGAAACCTGATGCGTTGTTCATGCATTGCCTGCCCGCCCACCGCGAAGAAGAAGTGACCAACGCGGTCATGGACGGCCCGCAATCTGTGGTGTTCGACGAGGCCGAGAACCGCCTGCACGCCCAAAAAGCCGTGCTGCGCTATTGTCTTGGTGCGTGACGGGCGGCGGGGCAGGGTCGCAGGGGCAGCTTTGCGCAAAAAAAATGCGACACCATAAGCTTAGCGTGGGTCGCGTGCATGCCAATGAACGCGACGCGCTCTAGGCTTTCACTTGCCTTGCCCGCCACAGCGTAAACAGCCCCGCACCCACCACGACCAGCGTGCCCAGTGCCACATTGTTGCGCAGCGTTTCGCCAAACATCAACAGGCCAAATGCTGCGGCGAAGGGCAGTTGCAAATACGCAAAGGGCTGCACCGCGCTGGCTTCGGCCACTTCATAGGCGCGGATCAGCAGGAAATGGCTGAAGGCCGATGTCATGCACAACACCCCCATCCACAGCCAGTCGCCCGCCACCATGGGTTCCCAGAACCAGACACCGATCAGCGTCATGGTGACTGCCCCTGCCGTGCCCGTCCAGAAAAAGCTGACGGCCGCACTGTCGCGCCGCGCCGCATAGCGTGTCAGCAACCCGTATAGCGCGAACATGAAGGCCGCCAGCAGCGGAATCAGGGCGGCAGGGTGGAAAACGCCAAAACCCGGTTGCAGGATAATCAGCACCCCTGCAAACCCTATGGCGATGGCACTCCAGCGCCGCCAGCCCACTTTTTCGCCCAGCACCGGCCCCGACAATGCGGCAATCAGCAGCGGATAGACAGCAAACACTGCGTGGCTTTCGACCAAGCCCAGCACAACGAAGGCCGAGACCATCACGCAAACTTCCAGCGCCAGCAGCACCCCGCGAAATATCTGCAGCAGGGGTTGGGTTGTCGCGGCGGCCTTGCGAATGCCCCCTGCCTGCCGCGATGCCACCACGATGACGAAACTGGCAAAGAACCAGTAGCGGATCATGATGATCATGAACACGTTATATTCCCCCGCCAGATGCTGGGACATGGCGTCTTGCACGGCGAAAATGAATGCGGTTGCACACATCAGCCAGATTCCAAGGGAATTGTTCTGCGGCGCGCTCATGCCAGTATGCCGGTGGTCATGTGGCGTTTATGGGCAAACCCCTTCTGGCGGCTGACGTCAAACCCGGCGTTGGACAATGCGCGCCGCACGGCCCCTGCGGCGGTATAGGTGGCGAATGTGCCCCCCTTGCGGGTATGGCGGGCCACTTGGGCCATCAGCGCGTCGTTCCATAATTCCGGGTTCTTGGCCGGGGAAAATCCGTCCAGATACCAGGCATCCGCCAGCCCCGTCCAGCTTGGCAAGGTGTCGCGCGCATCGCCCATGATGACCTGAACATGCAGCGGCCCAAGGGTGAATTGCCGCGCGCCTTGCGCCCATGCAGCCAGCAAAGGGGCCGTGTCCAGTGTGGGAAATGCCACAAGGGCGCGGGCCATGTCGTCGGGGTGCAGCGGATAGGCTTCAAAACTGGTGTAATGCATCGGGCCGGCGCGCCCTGCCAGGGCCTGCGCCGTGGCCAGCAGGTTCAGCCCCGTGCCGAACCCCAGTTCCGCAATCTGAAAACCCGGCCCCGCGCGCTGCGCGATGCGGTTGCCAGCCAGAAACACATGCTGTGTTTCCGCCAGCCCGTCCTGCAAGGAAAAATAGGGGTCGTCGAACTGCGTGGCGACCGGGATCTGGTTATCTTTCCAGGTGATATTTGCAAGCTGGTCGTTCATGCGGCTCTGCTTTATGACACATGTGAACTTCATGCAGGCGCGCGGGGGAAATGACAATGGGTGATGTCACAATCATGGGGGCAGGTGTGTTCGGGCTGGCGGTGGCCTATGCCTGTGCAAAGCGGGGCGCGCGGGTGCATCTGGTTGACAAGCGCGGGTTGGGGGCGGGGTCCAGCGGCGGGATTGTGGGCGCGCTTGCCCCGCATGTGCCCGAAAACTGGAACGCCAAAAAGGCGTTTCAGTTTGATGCGCTGATGCGCGCGCAAGATTTCTGGCGTGATGTCGCCACGCTTTCGGGACAGGATACCGGCTATGCCCGGCTGGGGCGCGTGCAACCTGTGCCGGATGGAAAGCTGGACCTTGCGCATGCGCGCGAAGCGGGTGCCGCCGCGCTGTGGCAAGGGGCGGCACAGTGGCGCGTTCTGCGCTGTGACGCGGCACCCGGGCTGGCAGTGGCGGCCCCATCAGGATGGGTTGTGCATGACACATTGACCGCCAGACTGCAGCCCAGACTGGCCTGCCGGGCGCTTATGGGGGCGTTTCAGGCGCTGGGCGGGCAATTTACCCTTGGCGCGCAGCCGCAGGCAAATGGGCCGGTGGTATGGGCAACCGGCCATGAAGGCTTGGCCGATCTGTCGCGCGATCTGGGCCGCGCGGTTGGCAGTGGCGTCAAGGGGCAGGCGGCCTTGCTGGCGCATCATGCCCCCAATGCCCCGCAGATATTCGCGGACGGGTTGCATATTGTCCCACATGGCGATGGCACTGTGGCTGTCGGGTCCACAAGCGAACGCGAATTTGATGCGCCAGACACAGTTGATGCGCAATGTGACATGCTTGTGGCGCGCGCAAGGGCCGTGTGCCCCGTGCTGGCCGATGCGCCGGTGGTGGACCGCTGGGCAGGGGTGCGCCCGCGCGCCAGCACCCGCGCGCCGCTGATGGGGGGCTGGCCCGGCAAACCCGGGCAGTTCGTGTTCAACGGGGGCTTCAAGATAGGGTTCGCAATGGCCCCGGTCCTGGCCGAGGTGATGGCCGATCTGGTTCTGGACGGTGTGGACAATATACCGGCGGAGTTTCGCCTTTAGCGCAGGTTCGAGAAGCCCAAAACCGGTTCCCACTTCTGAGCAACCTGCTTTATGCGGTGTTGCGCGCAAAAACACATGTCGGCGAAAGGGTGACGTGGGTTGCGCAAAACCGGGGCGCGACAGGCTGTTGGTTGATTGCGTTTTGCGCAAACACGCCAGAGCATAGTTTCTTTTGCCCTTAGGGGCCATCTTGTGTGATGCAGTACTGTTTCCACCTACACATGTAATTAACCATTTTTTAACCCGGTTTGTTTGCAAATCGCAAAAATAGTCGCATTCCGCCTGATTTGTGCCACAACTGCGCTGTTAACCTTTATTAACCGAATGCAGACCGCTTCGGGATTTAAAGCAGGTTGGCAAAATGACCCATGATACTGTGATCCTTCCCAGACGATTTCCCTCGCGTGCGGTTCCGCATGCGCTTCTGGCTGTCTATGACGGGATAACGATTGATCCTGTTCGCACACGGCTTACCGCGATGAAACGGGACTTTGACAACGTTGCGCCGCAGATCCATATCTTCCGGCATTGAACCATATGAATGAACCATATGCACAAAAAAAGGACGGGCCTTGACCCGTCCGCAATGATGCACCCCAACAGCACAGTCGACGCCGCGCCCGCGTCACACTGATTTTTTCAGCGCATCGATCAGGTCGGTGCGTTCCCAGCTGAACCCCCCGTCAGAGTCCGGCGCGCGGCCAAAATGGCCATAGGCTGCCGTACGGGCATAGATGGGCCGGTTCAGCCCCAAATGTTCCCGAATGCCACGCGGTGTCAGGTCCATAACCTGCCCGATGGCGCGTTCGATGGCTTCGTCGTCAACCTGTCCGGTGCCGTGGGTATCGACATAAATTGACAACGGCTTCGCCACCCCGATGGCATAGGACAGTTGCAAGGTGCAGCGCTGCGCCATGCCTGCAGCCACGATATTCTTTGCAAGGTAGCGCGCAGCATAGGCGGCAGAACGGTCCACCTTGGTCGGGTCCTTGCCGGAAAATGCGCCACCCCCATGGGGGGCCGCCCCGCCATAGGTGTCAACAATGATCTTGCGCCCGGTCAGTCCGGCATCCCCGTCAGGGCCGCCGATAACAAAGGTGCCGGTGGGGTTGACCCACCATTCGGTTTTGGGGGTAATCCAGTCGGTGGGCAGCACTTCACGGATATAGGGTTCCACAATGGCGCGAATGTCGTCTGATGTCTGGGTTTCGTCGGCGTGTTGCGTGGACAGCACAATGGACGTCACTTCAACAGGTTTGCCATTTTCATAGCGCACCGAAAGCTGGCTTTTGGCATCAGGGCGCAGCGTTGGTTCCTGCCCGGATTTGCGCACTTCGGCCAGACGTTTCAAAACCTTGTGGGCATACTGGATGGGGGCGGGCATCAGTTCGGGGGTGTCATCAACCGCATAGCCGAACATGATCCCCTGATCGCCTGCGCCGTCACGGTCCACCCCTTGGGCAATATGGGCGGATTGTTCGTGCAGGAAATTCAGGACATGGCAGGTGTTCCAGTGGAACTTGTCCTGTTCATAGCCAATATCGCGGATGCAGTCGCGCGCGATCTGGGGAATGCGGCCCATGTAATCCTTCAGGCGTTCAGGATCGCTTAGCCCCACTTCGCCACCAATCACCACCAGCGAGGAGGTGGCGAATGTTTCGCACGCGACACGCGCGGTTTCTTCTTCTGCCAGAAGCGCGTCAAGCACTGCATCCGAAATACGGTCACAAACCTTGTCGGGGTGTCCTTCCGAAACGGATTCCGATGTGAAGATGAAATTGTTTCTTGCCATATGTGGGCCACCCGTTCCTGTTTAGGGGCAGCCCTGCCAGACTGCCCCGTGACGTTTAGTTCAGATTGGTTCTAGCGCTTATCAACAAGTTTCAAGCTGCACAACTGTTCGCTATGCGCGCCGCTTATGGTGTTGCGGGCGCAACAGTTTCCAGAAACGCCGCGACACTGGGTCCGATGCTTTCGACAATCAACGCAACCCCGTCTGCATTGGGGTGGATATGGTCCCCTTGCATCAGGTCAGTGAAGCTGGCCCCCGCATCGGCCTTGTCGGTCATGGGTTGCATGAAATTGGGCACCAGTGCCACGTCGTATGCGTCGGCCAGTTCGGGATACATGCGATTGAACGCGTCGCGGAATTCCGGGCCGTAATTGCCCGGCGCGGGCATACCGGCCAGCATGGCGGGAATATCTTCTTGCTGCAATCGCGCAAGGATAGCATCCAGATTGGCCCGGCTGGCGGCGGGGTCAATGCCGCGCAACAGGTCATTGCCGCCCAATGTAACCAGCATTGCGTCCACAGGTTCGGCCAATGTCCAGTCCAGTCGCGCCAAGCCACCCGCGGTTGTGTCCCCCGACACCCCCGCATTGATCACGATCACGTCATGCCCTTGTGCATTCAGCCAGTCCTGCAATTGCGGCACGAACCCTTCATCGGCGGGCAAGCCATAGCCTTGGGTCAGGGAATCGCCAAGTGCCACAAGGCGCAGCGGTTCTGCAACGGCGGGCGCGACGGAAAGGCCCAGCGCCAGCGTTAGGCTGGCAACCGCTGCACCGCAGCGCTTGCCGAACAGGGCAGGAACCCCATATGAATACCTCAGGGGCACGCAAAGGACGGATTTGATGACTGACATTATACTCTCGCTCAAGGATACGGGATTGACCCTGCAAGGCAATGCCGGGCCGGTCGAGATTTTGCGCGCCATCACACTGGATGTCACGCGCGGGGAAACCGTGGGTCTGGTCGGGCCTTCGGGGTCTGGCAAATCGTCGCTCCTGATGCTTATGGGCGGGCTGGAACGTGCCACGTCTGGTCAGGTTTCGGCGCTTGGCCATGATCTGACCGCGCTGAACGAAGATGCCCTTGCCCGGTTTCGCAGGTCACATATGGGGGTTGTGTTCCAGTCTTTCCACCTGATCCCGACAATGACTGCGCTGGAAAATGTGGCAACGCCGCTGGAACTGGCGGGCAAGCGTGATGCGTTTGACCGCGCGGCGGAGGAATTGCGCGCTGTGGGGCTTGGCCACCGGATGGACCATTACCCCGCGCAAATGTCAGGCGGCGAGCAGCAGCGTGTCGCACTTGCGCGTGCGGCCGCCCCGCGCCCCGAAATATTGCTGGCCGATGAACCGACCGGCAATCTGGACGGGGTCAACGGGCAAGCCATTATGGAAATGCTGTTCGAGCTGCGCGACAGGCACGGGGCCACGCTTATTCTTGTGACCCATGCGCCGGAACTGGCAGCGCGCTGTGACCGTGTTATCCGGCTGGCCGATGGCCGCATTGAAGGCGAAGACCGCGCAACCGCACGGGCCGCCGAATGATGCGCGTGGCATGGGCGATTGCGCGGCGCGAATTGCGCGGCGGGTTGCGCGGGTTCTGGGTATTTCTGGCCTGTCTGGCGCTGGGTGTCGGTGCGATTGCGGCTGTGGGGTCCGTGCGCGGTGCCATCGATACTGCGCTGGCGCGCGAAGGGGCCACGCTTCTGGGCGGCGATGCGGAACTGCGCATGACCTACCGTTTTGCCACACAGGATGAACGCGATTGGATTGACGGGTTCGCGGGCGATGTGTCCGAGGTGGTGGATTTCCGCTCCATGGCCGTGGCCGGGCAGGGGGACAGCGCCGAACGCTCGGTCACGCAGGTCAAGGGGGTGGACGGGGCCTATCCGCTGGTGGGCAGTGTCGGGCTTGACCCTGAAATCCCGCTGGAACAGGCATTGGCCGTGCAGGATGGCCTGCCCGGCGGCGTGATGGAACGCATCCTGGCCGAACGGCTGGATTTGCAAATTGGCGATGTGTTCCGCCTTGGCGTGCAGGAATTTCGCCTGACGGCGCATGTGACCCGCGAACCTGACGGGATGGGCGCGAATTTCGGGTTTGGGCCGCGCACGATTGTCAGGTCAGACGCGCTGCAAGATGCGGGCCTGCTTGGCCCCGGCACGTTGTATGAGGTGAATTACCGCATGCTTCTGGACGGGCGTGATCTGGATCAGGCGCGCGCAGTGGTCAACCGCCAGTTTGACGGCGCGGGCATGCGCTGGCGTGACAGCCGCAATGCCGCACCACAGGTGCAGCGTGTCATCGAACGGGTGTCGTCCTTCCTTGTGCTGGTGGGCCTGGCCGGTCTGGCCGTAGGCGGGGTGGGCGTGTCTGCGGCAGTACGCACCTATCTGGATGGCAAGACGAATGTGATTGCCACGCTGAAAACCCTTGGGGCCGAAAGCCGCACCATCCTTGCGGTCTACCTGATGCAAATCGGGGTTCTCACGGCGCTGGGGTTGGTGCTGGGGCTGGCGTTGGGGGCGGCTGCGCCGTTTGCTGTGGCGCCGCTGGTGGCGGACCAGTTGCCCATTGACCTGCAGATCGGCCTGCACCCCCCCGCATTGCTGGAGGCCGCGATCTATGGCGCGCTGACCGCGCTGATTTTCACCCTGTGGCCCTTGGCGCGTACCGAAAATGTGCGTGCAGCGGTCATTTTCCGTGGCCTTGACATTGCTGCCCAAGGCAGGCCGCGCTGGCCCTATATGCTGGTCACATTGGCCCTTGTCGCGGTGCTTGTGGCGGTGGCGGCAGGTTTTGCGGCGGTGCCGATGCTGGCCCTTGCAACGGCAGGGGGGGTGATCGGGGCGTTGGCTGTGCTGGCACTGGCGGCGTGGGGCGTGCGCGCGGTAGCGCGCCGCGCGGCCCGCGCGCGTAGCCTGCGCGGGCACACCGCCTTGCGCATGGCGATGGGCGCGATCGGCAACCCGCGCGAAGGGGCAGGGGCAGTCATTGTGTCGCTGGGGCTGGGGCTGACAGTGCTGGCCGCTGTGGGGCAGATTGACAACAACCTGCGCCGCGCCATTACCACTGATCTGCCCGACCGCGCGCCCAGCTACTTTTTCCTTGATATCCAGAACACCCAGCTTGACGGGTTTCTGGAGCGGCTGGCGCAGGATAACAATGTCACCGATGTGCAGACTGCCCCCATGTTGCGCGGTGTGGTCACGGCGCTGAACGGCATTCCGTCGCGCGACCATCCGGCGGCGGGGCATTGGGTTCTGCGCGGGGATCGCGGCGTCAGTTATTCCGCGGCATTGCCACAGGGCGCGGAACTGGTTGCGGGCGAATGGTGGGCTGACGATTACAGCGGCCCGCCGTTGGTCAGTTTCGCCCTTGAGGAAGCGCAGGAACTGGGGCTGTCGCTGGGCGATACGGTAACTGTCAACATCCTTGGCCGCGACATTACTGCCACAATCGCCAGTTTCCGCACAGTCGATTTTTCGACTGGCGGAATCGGGTTTGTGATGGTCATGTCCCCCCAGCCCATAAGTTCCGCCCCGCATACGCATATTGCCACCGTCTATGCCGCAGAAGCCGCCGAAGGGGCCATTTTGCGCGATTTGTCGAACGCATTCCCCAATATTACCGCGATCCGCGTGCGCGAAGCGGCGGAACGGGTGACTGAAGCCTTGTCCAGCATGGCCACCGCCACCAGTTTTGCCGCCCTTGCCACATTGTTGACGGGGTTTGTCGTGCTGATCGGGGCGGCGGCGGCGGGCGAACGCGCGCGCGTGTTTGAAGCGGCTGTGATGAAAACCCTTGGCGCGTCGCGGCGTGGCATTCTGGCCAGTTTCGCGCTGCGGTCTGCGCTGATGGGCGCTGCGGCGGGCAGTGTCGCGCTGGGCGCAGGCGCGCTGGCCAGCTGGGCCGTGATGCGGTTTGTGATGGAGGCCAGCTATCAATTCGAATGGGTGCCGGCGATTGCGATCATAGCTGGTGGTGTGCTGGCAACACTGCTTGCAGGGCTGGCATTCGCACTGCGCCCGCTTGCGGTGCGCCCGGCGCGCATTTTGCGTGCGCAGGACTGACCGGACGCATTCCCCTGCATGGGCAAGCAGGGTATAGCTTGCCCATGCAGGCGGATATGACCCTTCTAGGTATTGTGGCCCTTGGTGGCGGGCTGGGCGCGATTGCGCGCGCGGCGCTGTCATCATGGCTGGGGCGACGTGTGCATGTGGCATGGGCCACGCTGGTGGTGAACCTGACGGGCAGCGCTGCACTGGGACTGGCCTTCGGGGCGCTTCTGGCGGGGGCGGGCAGTGCCACGTTATCGGCTGTTGCGGCAGATGCCCCGCCGGTGCTTGCGGTGTTCACGCTTGGTGTGCTGGGGGGCTACACCACCGTTTCAACGCTTGCGCTACAAACGCTGACACTGTGGCGGGCCGGGGATCGGCGCGCGGCTTGCGCGACTGCGCTGGGGTCTGCGGTATCCGGTCCGGTTGTGGCGGGGCTGGGCGTGGGTCTGGGGGGGTGGCTGTTGGCGGTTTGGGGGGGCTAGGGGTGCGGGGCACGCTTCTTGCGGTGGGCCTTGGTGGGGCGGTGGGCACCGGCGCGCGCATTGGTTGCAGCCTGACGGCCCTGCATATGCTGCCGGATGCGGTCTTTCTGGCCACGCTGGCCGCGAATGCGCTTGGCGCGGCGCTTATCGGCTATCTGGCCACGCGCGCGTTGTCCCCCATTGTCACAGCGTTGTTGATGACCGGGTTTTGCGGCGGGTTCACCACCTTCTCGCTATTCTCGCTAGAGGTGCTGATGTTGCTGGAACACAGTATCGTCGCGGGTTTGGGATATGGCGCAGTGTCGCTTGTGGTGTGGATTGGGGGTGTCGCGCTGGGGTATTGGCTGGGCGGGCGGGCGGCTATGCGCTGAAATGAAAGCAGGGGGCCGAATGCCCCCTGTCTGCCGTATCTGCCATGGCCGTCAGATATTGTCGACCTGCGGCATGCCCATGACGTGGAACCCGCCATCGACATGGATGATCTCGCCCGTGGTGAACGCCCCGTACTCCGACGCCAGATAAACGGCTGTGCCGCCCACGCTGTCCAATGTCGCATTGCTGCGCAAGGGGGCGTTGGTTTCCGTGTGGCGATAGGTCTTGCGCGCCCCCCCGATGGCGGCACCGGCAAGGGTTTTCATGGGGCCGGGGCTAATGGCGTTGACGCGAATCCCCTCTGGCCCCAGATCATTGGCCAGATAGCGCACCGAACTTTCCAGCGCCGCCTTGGCCACGCCCATGACGTTGTAAAACGGCGTCACCTTGTTGGACCCCTGAAATGTCAGCGTCAGAAGGGTGCCGCCATTGGGCATCATTTCCGCCGCGCGCCGCCCCAGATCGATGAAGCTGAAGCAGCTTATTTCCAGCGAATGCTTGAAATTGGCGCGGCTGGTGTCGCGGAAACGACCTGTCAGTTCCGCCTTGTCGGAAAACGCGATGGCATGGACCAGAAAATCCATGGTCCCCCAGCGCGTTTTCAGCGCATCAAAGCACGCATCAAGCGACGCTTCATTCGTGACATCGACATCCAGCAAAATGTCGGACCCCACGGATGTGGCAAGTGGTTCCACCCGCTTGCCAAATGCCTCCCCCTGATAGGAGAAGGCAAGCTCCGCGCCCTGATCGGCCATTGCTTTGGCAATGCCCCACGCGATGGAACGTTCATTGGCAACGCCCATCACCAACCCGCGTTTTCCGGCCATCAAGCCGGCCATGGCATGCCCCTCAGTCACGCAGCGCACTCATGATAAGGGTTGCGTTGGTGCCGCCGAACCCGAAGCTGTTGGACAGCACGGAATCCAGTTCCACATCCTCGACCAGACTGGTTGCGATTTCGCCTTCGCGGATGGCGGGGTCCAGTTGCGTGACATTGGCCGATGCGGTGATGAAACGCCCCTGCATCATCAGCAGCGAATAAATCGCTTCCTGCACGCCGGTGGCCCCAAGGCTGTGGCCAGTCAGCGATTTGGTAGAGGAAATGGGCGGCACCTTCCCTTCACCGAAAATGCGCCGGATCGCTTCCACTTCGGTGACGTCGCCTGCAGGGGTGGATGTGCCATGTGCGTTGATATAGCTGACCTTGCGCCCCTGCGGCAGGGTGGACAGCGCCAGCCGCATGGACCGTTCCCCGCCTTCGCCAGAAGGGGCAACCATATCATGCCCGTCAGACGTGGCGCCATAGCCGGTGACTTCGGCATAGATTTTCGCGCCGCGCGCCCTGGCGTGTTCCAGTTCTTCCAGCACGACAACGCCGCCACCGCCGCCAATCACGAACCCGTCGCGCGTGGCATCGAAGGCGCGCGCGGCTGTTTCGGGCGCGTCGTTGTATTTCGATGACATGGCGCCCATTGCGTCAAACAGGCACGACAATGTCCAGTCCAGTTCTTCCCCGCCCCCCGCGAAAACGATGTCCTGCTTGCCCATCTGAATCAGTTCCGTGCCATTTCCGATACAATGCGCCGATGTCGAACATGCCGAAGTGATGGAATAATTCACACCCTTGATCTTGAACGGGGTCGCAAGGCAGGCAGAGTTTGTCGACGACATGCAGCGTGTCACCATGAAGGGCCCCATGCGCTTGGGGCTGCCTTTTTCGATGACGATCTTATGCGCCTGAAAGAAGTTCGAGGTGGACGGCCCCCCCGACCCCATGATCAGGCCGGTGCGTTCATTCGACACATCGCTGTCATCCAGGCCCGCATCGGCAATGGCCTGTTCCATCGACAAGAAGTTATAGGCCGCACCCGGCCCCATGAAGCGCAGGTTACGCTTGTCGATATGATCTTCCAGCGTGATTTGCGGCATGCCGTGAATCTGGCTGCGAAACCCGTGTTCGGCATAGTCGGGTGCAAACACAATGCCGGACCGCCCCGCGCGCAGGCTGGCGGTGACTTCATCCGCAGAATTCCCGATGGGCGAGATGATCCCCAGCCCGGTAATGACAACGCGACGCATGGGCGTCTCCCTCCCTGTTGTTGGATCTGCGCTTCAGCTTTCTGACAGCGCGACTTTCATATCCTTGACGATATAGATGACTTCGCCATCCGCTTCGACAATGCCATCGGCAACGCCCATGGTCAGGCGGCGTGTTTGCAGTGCCTTGGTGAAATCCACCTTGTAGGTCAACATTTTGCGGTCGGGGCGGACCATGCCTGTCAGTTTGACCTCGCCAACCCCCAGCGCGTAGCCGCGCCCCTGCCAGCCCCGCCAGCCCAGATTGAACCCTGTCAACTGCCACAACCCGTCCAACCCCAGACAGCCCGGCATGATCGGGTTTCCCGGAAAGTGGCAGTCAAAGAACCACAGATCCGGCGTAATATCGAATTCCGCCACCACATGGCCCTTGCCATGCGCACCACCATCGCCCGAGATTTCGGTGATCCGGTCCATCATCAGCATCGGGGGGGCTGGCAGTTGCGCATTGCCCGGTCCGAACAATTCGCCGCGCGCACAGGCCAGCAGGCCCTCTTTGTCGAAGGATGTCGGGAATTGGGACATGAAACTCTCCTGCATGGGTTTTCTTCCTCTAGCATCGTGCTGCAAAGTCATGCAAGCCCGCGCATCATGACAGATTGCAACCGTTGCAAGTGAATTTCATTTGAAATTCCTGCCCGGTAGGCCCTATATACAGGTTATGGATACTGATTTTTCGCAATTGAACGATGAAGCCCTGAAAAAAGGGTCTGACTGGCTGGCGCGTGCAGGTGTGCGGCCCACCCGGCAACGCTTGTCATTGGCGGGTTTGCTGGTGGGCGACGGGCATGACCGGCATGTGACCGCCGAAAGCCTGTTTCTTGCTGTCAAGGACAGCGGAGAGTCGGTGTCGCTGGCCACTGTCTACAACACCTTGCGTGCCTTTTGTGACGCGGGGCTGATGAACGAAATCACCGTTGATGCGACGCGGTCCTATTTCGATACCTGCGTGGAAGAGCATCCGCATTATTTCTGGGAAGACAGCCAAGAACTGACTGACGCCCCGTCAGGCGAAGTGGCCTTTTCCCGCTTGCCATCCGCGCCCCATGGCGCCGAGATTTCGCGCGTGGATGTCGTTATACGTTTGCGTAGAAAATAGTCGAATTTGTCTTTTTTTGAACTTGCGTGCACTCGGGTCTTATGGGCTTATAGGGCGTAATTATCGCTTTTTCGGGGGAACTATGCGTTTTATCCTTTCCGCCTGCGTTGCGCTGGCAGTGTCATCTTCTGGTGCAGCAGCCAAGGATTGCCCGGATTTCACCATCGAAGCGCGATACGACCTAAGCTATAGCGAAGATGACCTGTGGTCTGAACGCACGCATTCTGTCGCGGCGGGCGGGTCAGTCGAATTGTGGAACTGTTCGCGTTTTGACGGGTCTGGCTATGTTGCCCGCCAGCCGGATTTCAACATGTTCCTGACACGCAACAACAAGGATCGCATGATCCGTTTCAAGATTACCGGCGATGAAGGGTGCGATACGGTTTTGCTGATCAATACGCCCAGTGGAAGCTGGTTGTTCAATGATGATGACGATGGCATTGACCCCGTTATTCGCGTGCGTTCAGCAGAAACGGGGCGCTATGATATATGGGCAGGAACATTCAGTTCTGATATCTGCATGAGCACCTTGCATATCGAAGCTTTCCCCTAGGCAATGTAGCGTCTTCACATTCACGCGACAGGCGCAATCATAAGGGTGTTGAGTGTCGCGCGACTGCGAGAGATTTCAGCTTGCAGAGTCCCACAGCGTTGGTTGCACAGTATACCCGATGTATAGCGGGTGTTTCGGGTGCCCCGCTTTGCTAAGCCCCAGATGCCATAAATCCCGCCCCGTGGCACGCAGCAGCGTTTCAACCTGCGCGCCGCGGTCCATATGCGCGCCATGTGTGCCCCATGCGCAGATGATCTGGTCGGCCCATGGGGCGCTTTGTGCGATGGCTGCATTGTTCAGTGGCCCGACCGGATCGGGTGCGGCGCGCATGACGCGTGGATCAGTTGCGCGAAAGGCAAAGATATTGCACACCCGGAAGGCACCGAACCCCAGCGCGCGCGCGCGGCGTTCGCAGCGTTCAACCGTGGGGTCATTCTGGACCTCGGTTGCGGTAGACGGGTTGAGCATGACAAACAGCACACGCCCTGCGCTGGCGTCCCATTCGCGTGTCAGCACATAGCGAAACGCTTCGCACCGGGAATAGACGGCCACAGACGGGGCGTCGCCTTTTACATGGCTGCGGGTGATAACATCGCCCAGCTCTGTCATTCCTGCCCCGCCTTCAGTCCTGATTGAACACGCGACTGGGGTGCAATTCGCCCGCCTTGTATATGCCAACCGCGACCGCGCGCCCCTGATAGCTGGCCCAGGCCTCGTCCCCATACCCGACCGAGGCAGTTAGCACCATTCCGGGGTTGCCATTGCGCAACCTTGCGGCCCCTTCGGGTGTGGCAGGCAATTCGGGCAGATCGGCCAGCCCTTCTTCCAGCGGGCGCAGATGGCTGTCCAGTTCGGGGCTTTGGGCCATCGCCTCGATCTGGTCCATCGTCAGCCCGTCCGTGGCGTCAAACGGCCCCGACCATGTGCGCCGCAGCCATGCGACATGCCCCAGACACCCCAGCGCCGCGCCAAGATCGCGCGCAATGGACCGCACATAGCCCCCCTTGCCGCAGACCATTTCCAATTCCACATGGTCGGCATCCGGGCGGGCAACACGTTCCAGCCGTTCCACCCAAAGGGGCCGCGCCGCAAGGTCCATTTCCTCGCCCGCGCGCGCAATGTCATAGGCGCGCTCACCCTCGACCTTGACGGCGGAAAACTGGGGCGGCACCTGTTCGATCTGCCCGCGAAAGGCACCAAGCGCGGCGTCTATCATGGCATCATCGGGACGTTGGTCGTTGGTGGCGATCACTGCGCCCTCGGCGTCATCGGTGGTGGTGGACTGGCCCAGCCGCACCATGAAGCGGTAGCATTTCAGCGCGTCGGTAATATAGGGCACGGTTTTCGTGGCTTCGCCCAGTGCGATGGCCAGAACACCGGTTGCAGCAGGGTCCAGCGTGCCCGCATGGCCCGCCTTTTGCGCCTGCAACGCCCAGCGCACCTTGTTGACCACCGCTGTGGAGGTGATGCCTGCAGGCTTGTCCACCACCAACCAGCCCGATATTGCCCGCCCCTTGCGCTTGCGTCCCATTATGTGCCCTTTTGTTTGCTTTCGCGCCTGCTACTGGGCGGGCCTGCCCGCGTCAACAACCTTGCCCACAATCGGGCCCAGCATCGCACCCCAATCCGAGCGCCGCAATTCGGGCGCATGCAGCCGTGACACATTGCCGTCGATATACAGCGCTTGCGGCATATTCAGATAGTCGCGGAAAAACCGCGCGAATTCAAACAGGTTGACGGGGGTGTTTGAAATAACGAATGCCGCGCGCCCCCCATCCGGCGACACGCCCACCCCATTGCGGATAAGGCGGGAGTCGCTGTCTTCAAGGAAGCGCGGGTGGTATTGGCCGTCAATCACCAGCATGGGGCCGGACTGGGTTGCATGGCGACAGGGCAGGGGGGCTTGCGCGAAGGCGCGGCTTTCGATCACAGTGAAACGCGCATCTTCAATGCAAAACACACCATTGGGCAGCAACCCGAAATTGCCCGGCCCCGCCGATGTGACAAGCCGCGCCAGTTCCGCGCCATCTTCGATATACAGGCCAACAGGGCGGCGGTCCGTATGATACATGCCGCCATTCATAGCAAAGGCCAGCTTCTTGCCGTCGCGCGACAACGCGTCATCCACCGTGGCGAAGGTTCCAAACACCCGTTCTGAACCCGAATACAGGAACATGCGGACATCATCCTGCGCCTGTGCCAGGCAGGTTGTGAAGCTGGCGCCCTGAAATTCGGTCCGGGTGCAGTCTGCCTCGGCGGCCAAGGGCAACGAGGCCCAAAGCGCGAAGGCCCCAAGCCCTGTCCTAATCGCGGTCCGCATCGTCATCATGCCCGGCGGCATTTACATCGCGCTGAACGCGGTCCTGTCCCAGCAGGCGACGCGTATCATCCATGCGGTCAAATGTTTCATCCAGCTTGAAGCGCAGGTCCGGCGCGTATTTCAGCGTCAGTTCCCGCCCCACCAGATGGCGCAGTTCCGCCTTGTTGCGCGCAAGCGCCTTTAGTGCAGTGTGCTGATCCTTGCCGCCAAGCGGCATGACATAGGCCGTGGCGATTTTCAGGTCAGTCGATGTGCGCACTTCGCTGACGGTGATGGGCATGCGCGACAGGTCGGGGTCATGCACATCCCCACGCGCCAGCACCTCTGACAGCGTGCGCCGGATCAGTTCTGCCACTCGAAGCTGGCGTTGCGACGGGCCTGTGCCCTGATGCTGGCGTTTTACACTCATGCGCTTCATTTAGGTCAATCCGCGCGCTTGCGCAACGAGGCTTTGCCAATTTCTGCATCACGCGCTAGGAAGACGCCAAATGGTGATCAAGTCAGGAGTGGGGCAAATGGTCCGCATAGCAATAATGGGCGTGTCCGGGCGCATGGGGCAAATGTTGCTGCGACTGGTGGAAGACAGCGATCTGGCCGTTCTGGCGGCAGCGGTGGAACGTCAGGGGCATGACTGGATCGGGCAGTATCTGGGCACAGTGCAGGGCGGGGTGCAACGCGGCGTAATTGTCACCGATGATCTGGCACAGGCGCTGGCATGCTCCGATGCTATTGTGGATTTCACCGCGCCGGACGTGTCCGTTGCATTGGCACAGCAGGCTGCGGCAGCAGGGGTTGCCCATGTCATCGGCACCACAGGGTTTGATGATGACGATCTTGCCGCCATTGCGCGTGCTGGGCAAACAGGCCGCATCGTGCGCGCGGGCAACATGAGCCTTGGGGTCAATCTTCTGGTCAAGCTGACGCAACAGGTCGCCCAAGCGCTGGACACTGACTACGATATTGAAATCATCGAGGCCCACCATCGCCACAAGGTGGACGCACCATCTGGCACAGCGCTGATGCTGGGCGAAGCGGCCGCGCGCGGGCGCGGTGTCATGCTGCCCGAAGTGGCCGACCGTGGCCGCGATGGCATGACAGGCCCGCGCGATGCGGGCGCCATCGGGTTTCACGCCATTCGCGGCGGGGATTACATTGGCGAACATGACATCATCTTTGCCGGCCCAGGTGAACGGATCGTGCTGCGTCATGTAGCGTCTGACAGGGCCTTGTTCGCGCGCGGGGCCATTCGCGCTGCCATCTGGCTGCAGACCCAACCGGCAGGGGAGTATTGCATGCTTGACGTTCTGGGCCTGTAGCCTGCGGTTTCATCTGCGGGCGGTTTTCCGCCGACCCCCGCGCCCGACCACCGCCAAGGCGAAACTGGCGTGATCCGGTTGCCGTATCCTTGCGTATCATACCCATAATGATACCGGAGGATCGCCATGAAAACCCTGATCATCTCGCTTGTCGCAGTTCTGGCCAGTGCCCCGCTCCAGGCCATGGCCGAATTCCAGCCCGTGCGCGATGAAGCCACTTTTCGCGCGCTGGTCGAGGGGCGCGAGCTGGCGCGCTTCGGCGTCCGACTGGAAGTGCTGCCCCAGGGCCAGATCACCGGGCGCGGGTTTGGCATGCGCGTGGGCGGCATGTGGGAATGGCGCGATGGCTATTTCTGCCGCACACTGGAATTCGGCAGTTCGGGCGATCCCTATAATTGTCAGCTGGTGCTGCGCGATGGAAACACCCTGCGCTTCATCTCGGATCAGGGGCAGGGCGATTACGCGGATCTGCGGCTGCGTTAGCGGCACTGGACAGGGTGCGCGGGCGCAGGCTATCTTTCGGCCCATGCGCCCTGCTCAATTTCATCTATCCCGCGACACCCTCCGCGCCTTGGCAGGACCGCAATCATGGATGTGACCTGGATCACGGTCCGCGACAGCTTGCAGGCGTGGCTTGAGCAACGGATGGAAACGTCACCTTCTGAGTTGATCGCCAGTTCCGCCCAGACCCGCCCGACACCTTCATCTTGCCCCAAATACTCCCGCCGGAGGCACCGACATAACGGCACCGCGCGCCGTCAGCCATACATGCCCTGCATCTGGACAAAGCGCGCATTCGTGCCTAATTCAACGCCATGACACCTGACATGATCCCCGTGCGTGGCACGTTGACCCCGCAAAAACCGCTGGACACGCTGACATGGTTGCGTGTCGGCGGGCCGGCCGACTGGTTGTTCCAACCCGCTGATGAAGATGACCTTTGCGCTTTCCTGCGCCAGTTGGCCCCTGACATTGCCGTTTTCCCCATGGGGGTGGGGTCCAACCTGATTGTGCGCGATGGGGGCATTCGCGCGGTGGTCATTCGGTTGGGGCGCGGGTTCAATGCTATTGAACCGGGCGCCACCATCACCGCAGGGGCCGCCGCGCTGGACGCCCATGTTGCGCGCAAAGCCGCTGATGCGGGGCGCGATCTGACGTTTTTGCGCACCATCCCCGGCAGTATCGGCGGCGCGGTGCGGATGAATGCGGGGTGTTACGGCACATATATTGCCGACCACCTGATTGATGTCACAGTCATTGACCGCACAGGGCAGCGCCACGTTTTGCCTGCCAATGCCCTTGATCTTCGCTACCGGCAATCCAGTCTTCCCGAAGGCATGGTCATCACGCAAGCCCGGTTTCACGCGCCACAGGGCGATCCTGACATGCTTCATGCACGCATGCGCGACCAGCTGGCACGCCGCGATGCAACCCAACCCACCAAGGACCGCAGCGCAGGGTCCACCTTCCGCAACCCCGCCGGGTTCAGTTCCACAGGCAGCGCAGATGACACCCATGAGTTGAAGGCCTGGAAGGTGATCGAAGACGCGGGATTGCGCGGCGCGCGCATGGGCGGCGCGCAAATGTCGCCCAAACATCCCAACTTCCTGATCAATACAGGCACCGCGTCGGCCGCCGAATTGGAAGGATTGGGCGAAGAAGTGCGAAAAAGGGTTTTGCAAGCGCGCGGTATTTCGCTACACTGGGAAATCATGCGGGTCGGTGACAGCTTGCCTGACATGAAACTGCCGCAGGTTGAACTAGCATCAGGCGCAGTGAAAACACAATAAACACCCCGAAAATGGGGCAAAAAGGGCCATAACGGCCCAGAGGCAGTGGGAATGGGCATGTCGAGCAGGGCAGCCCCCCGAATATGTGTTCTGAAAGGCGGACTCTCGGCTGAGCGCGAGGTGTCGCTGTCGTCAGGGCATGAATGCGCGCAGGCGCTGCGGGTGGCGGGATACGAAGTGGTCGAACTGGATGCGCGCAGCGATGTGGCGCAGCATCTGGTAGATATTGCACCTGATGTCGTGTTCAATGCCTTGCATGGCCGGTTTGGCGAAGATGGCTGTGTCCAGGGCCTTCTGGAATGGCTGCGCATTCCCTATACGCATTCCGGTGTGCTGGCCTCTGCGTTGGCGATGGACAAGGACCGCGCGAAAGCGGCCTTTGCGGCAGCCGGTCTTCCGGTTCTGCCCAGCCTGATCGCGCCCAAGGCAGATGTGATGGCGCGCCATCTGATGGACCCGCCCTATGTGGTCAAGCCCAATAACGAAGGGTCCAGCGTCGGTGTGTATCTGGTCACCGAAGGGGCGAACGCGCCCCCGCAACTGGCCGCTGATATGCCCGCGCAGGTGATGGTCGAAGCCTATGCGCCGGGGCGTGAACTGACCACCACCGTCATGGGGGACCGCGCGCTGACGGTGACGGATATTGTCACAGATGGCTGGTATGATTATGACGCGAAATATCGCCCTGGCGGGTCGCATCATGTTCTGCCCGCTGACATCCCTGACGACATACACGCCGCCTGTCTGGATTATGCGCTGCGCGCCCATCAGGTTCTGGGGTGCCGTGGGCTGACGCGGACAGATTTTCGCTGGGATGAAACGCGCGGCCTTGACGGGTTGATCGTGCTGGAACTGAACACCCAGCCGGGCATGACGCCGACTTCGCTTGTGCCCGAACAGGCGGCGCATTGCGGCACGAGCTTCGCTGACCTGTGCCACTGGATGGTCGAGGATGCGTCATGCGACCGCTAGAGCCGTTTGACCCCCACCACGAGGATGGCGCGACCAGCCATCACAGCGATGGGCACGAGGGCGATGCCCCCCTGTCAGCGCTGTCCCCGGAAATGAATTTCTGGGACCATCTGGGGGCGACGCGCGCAGATGAATACGCCCAGGATGATATTCTGACGGGAATTCCCTTGCCGGATGTGCCGGTCAGGCCAACGGTGCCGTTGTCCATGGTTGATATGGCGCCCCCCCGGTCCATGCCGCAACATGGCTTCACGCGGCTAGATGACACGCTGCGCGCCCGTGAAGCGGCTGTTGAACCGGCCTCGCATATGCCCCCGGACCACGCACCCGTCGACGGGGGCAGGCCCGATGTGTTGCGGCGCGGTCAGGCGCGTCACCTTGCGCGGTTTCCATCTGCGCGGGACGTGCCCCCCACCCCCGAGGGGCGCGCCCCCGGCTTGGCCCGTAAACCACGCCGCACCACGCATCTGCCCAGCCGGCTTTCCTATCGCATCCAGCGGGTCTGGTTGACGCCGCTTTATCGCCGCGCCATCACGATTGGCCTGCCCGCTGCCGCCTGCATTATGGCGCTTGGCGTCACGTTGGCCAGCGCAGAGCGCCGCATGGCACTTTCGGCACAGCTAGAGGGTATTTATTCCGCCTTCGTTGACCGGCCAGATTTCATGGTGACCGAGCTTCGCTTGCCAGATATGGCCCCGGAACTTGAGCAGGCCATTCGGGGCGTTATCACCCCCGAATTGCCGAAATCGTCGTGGCGGCTGGACCTTGATGAATTGCGCAGCCGGATTGAATTGCTGGATGCCATTCTGATGGCCGATCTGCGCCTGTTGTCTGATGGCGTGCTGGCCGTGTCGATAACCGAACGTGTGCCTGCCATATTGTGGCGCTCTGCCGATGGTCTGGAAGTGCTGGACATTGACGGCATGCGCATCGGCTTCGCGCCTGATCGCGGGGCGCTGCCTGACCTGCCAGTGATCGCGGGCGAAGGGGGCGGCGCACAGGTGCCCGAGGCGCTGGAGCTGTTTGATGCGGCAACCCCGCTGGGGGACCGTATGCGCGGGCTTGTGCGGGTGGGAGAACGGCGCTGGGATGTCGTTCTGGACCGTGACCAACGTATCAAACTGCCCGAAGCGGGCGCTGTTGCCGCGCTTGAACACGTTATCGCGCTGGAACAGGCGCAAGATGTGCTGGCGCGCGACATACTCGCGGCTGACATGCGCAACCCTGCGCGTCCGGTCTTGCAAATAAGCGAGGGTGCGATGGAAACGATCCGCGACATCCGATCTCAGAATACGGAGGCATTGCAGTAATGATTGATCCCTACTCCTCTCAACGGGCCATGCGGCAGATGCGCCGCGCAGCAATGCAGCGCGGTGTTATCGCGGTTCTGGATATCGGCACCTACAAGGTGGCGGCCCTTGTGTTGAAGGTGGACCCGTCCGGCCCCGAACCCAAGGCCGCAGGCATTGGCAATCTGGGCGGGCAGGCGGGGTTTCGCGTGATCGGGGCGGGCACCACGCGGTCGCGCGGTGTGCGTCTGGGCGAAATTGCCGCCATGTCCGAAACCGAGACGGCGTTGCGCACAGCGCTGCAGGCCGCCCAGAAAATGGCACAAACGCGGGTGGATCATGTGATCGTCTGCGTATCGGGTGGCGCAACCCGGTCCTATGGTCTGGCCGGCGAAGTCGAAGTGGAAGGCAGCACTGTCGTTGAAAACGACATATCGCGTGTCATGGCCGCGTGTGACGTGCCCGATTTCGGGGTCGGGCGTGATGTGTTGCACGCGCAGCCCATCAACTTTGCGCTGGACCATCGCACCGGCCTGTCGGACCCGCGCGGCCAGATCGGCCAGCGGCTGGCCTGCGATATGCATATGGTCACGGTGGACACATCGCTTGTGCAGAATATCTGCAACTGCCTGAAACGCTGCGATGTGGAACTGGCCGGGATTGCGGGCAGCAGCTATGCAAGCGGCATGGCCGCGCTGGTCGAGGATGAGAAGGAACTGGGCGCGGCCTGTGTCGATCTGGGCGCGGGCACATCGGGGGTGTCCATCTTCATCAAAAAACACATGATTTTCACCGATACCGTGCGTCTGGGCGGCGCGCATGTCACGCTGGACATTGCCAAGGGGTTGCAGGTGGATATGACCACCGCCGAACGCATCAAAACTGTGCATGGCGGGGTGCAGGCCACGTCCATGGATGACCGCGAGATGATAGAAATTGGCGGCAATTCCGGCGATTGGGAAAAAGACCGCCGCACGGTCAGCCGTGCTGAACTGATTGGCATCATGCGCCCCCGGATCGAAGAAATCCTTGAAGATGTGCGCGCGCGGCTGGATGCTGCGGGCTTTGGCTGCCTGCCAAGCCAGCAGGTGGTTCTGACAGGGGGCGGGGCGCAGGTGCCGGGCATTGACGGGCTGGCGGCGCGGATTTTCGGCCAACAGGTCCGGCTGGGGCGTCCTGTGCGCGTGCGTGGCCTGCCGCAAGCCGCATCAGGGCCTGCATTTTCGGGGTCTGTCGGGTTAAGCCTGCTGGCCACAAGCCCGCAAGATGAATGGTGGGATTTCGAATTGCCGACCCAAAACTACCCGGCGCGGTCGCTGCGCCGCGCGGTAAAATGGTTCCGGGACAATTGGTAAGCGCCAGATGTGTCACATTTGTGGAAATCCAGCGAATCAGAATGAAAAAATTGCCATATTTGGTGTGGAAAAGTGACTTTTTTAATGACCTCAGGAACGAAGCACTGTAGGATTCAAGCAAAACCAGCACCCTGACGCGGGAAATTGGCGGTAGGGTTCGGCAAAAACGAGGCGGAGTGATCATGGCATTGAATTTCGTAGAAACTGATACTCATCAGGAATTGGCGCCCAGAATTACGGTTTTCGGCGTGGGCGGCGCTGGGGGCAATGCGGTCAATAACATGATCGACAAGCAGTTGGAGGGGGTTGATTTCGTCGTCGCCAATACCGACGCGCAAGCCCTGCAGCAAAACAAGGCCCCCGGCCGCATTCAGATGGGTGTGAAAATCACCGAAGGTCTGGGTGCTGGTGCCCGCCCGTCTGTCGGTTGCGCTGCTGCCGAAGAAACCATTGAGGAAATCATCGACCATCTGGCCGGGTCGCACATGTGCTTCATCACGGCGGGCATGGGCGGCGGCACCGGAACCGGCGCTGCCCCGATCATTGCGCAAGCCGCCCGCGAACTGGGCGTTCTGACCGTCGGCGTGGTGACCAAGCCTTTCCAGTTTGAAGGCGCCAAGCGCATGCGTCAGGCCGAAGAAGGCGTGGAAGCGCTGCAAAAGGTCGTTGATACGCTGATCATCATTCCCAACCAGAACCTGTTTCGTCTGGCAAATGAAAAAACCACCTTCACCGAAGCCTTCGCCATGGCGGATGATGTGCTGTATCAGGGCGTCAAGGGCGTGACCGACCTGATGGTGCGCCCCGGCCTGATCAACCTTGATTTTGCCGATGTTCGCGCCGTGATGGACGAAATGGGCAAGGCCATGATGGGCACGGGCGAGGCAACGGGCGAAGACCGCGCAGTGCAGGCTGCCGAAAAAGCGATTGCCAACCCGCTGTTGGACGAAATCAGCCTGCATGGCGCGCGTGGTGTTCTGATCAACATTACAGGTGGCTATGACCTGACCTTGTTCGAACTGGACGAAGCGGCAAACCGTATCCGCGAGAAAGTCGACCCCGAGGCGAATATCATCGTCGGCTCCACACTGGACCCATCCATGGAGGGCGCAATTCGTGTGTCGGTTGTGGCAACGGGCATTGATGCTGTGCAAAACACCCAGGCCGAGGAACTGCCGCGCCGCAGCCTGTCGACCCCGGTTCCCGCACCGGAACGCGCCGCGCGCCCCGCGCCGCAACAGGCCGAACAACAGCCGGCCCCTGTGGCCGCGCAGGCCCCGGCCCAGCAGCCGCATTACCAACCGCAACACCAGCCGCAGCAAATGGAACAGCCGGTCGCCTATGCCGAACCCGAACAGCAAAACCTGTTCACACGCGAAGCCATGCGCCCTGCCCACCCTGAACAGCAGGCCCCCACGCAGCGTTATGAGCAGCACCCAAGCCCGTTCCCGCGGGAAAACCCCGCGCAACATGCCCGCCCGGTGGCGCATGACCGCTATGATGCGCCCGCTTATGACCAGCGCGGCCATGATGATGGGTTCGATATTGATGCGGTCATCGACAACGGCCACAGCATGAACCCGTCTGCGCAGTTTACCGCACCGCGCCGCCCCGCTGCGGGCACGCCCTCACCGGAAACGCTGGCGCGGTTGCAGCGCGCTGTTCAAAAAGCGCCCGAGCAAGCGGCGCCGCGCGCCCGCCCCGCCGCGCCCATGCCTGCCCCCACCCCCGAGGCAGACCGCAGCGGGTCGCGTTTCGGGATCGGGTCTTTGATCAGCCGCATGGCCGGTCACGGAAATGATGGCCCCGCCACCAGTGCCCAACGCCGTGTTTCGCCGCCCATGCACCAGTATGACGAAGAACACGCCCCTGCGGCATCGGATGAAAGAATAGAAATCCCGGCATTCCTGCGCCGTCAGGCGAATTGATCCGGTAACTTATCTTGCACATATTTCGGGAAAGACCGGCTTTTGCCGGTCTTTTTTTAACGCAAAAACAATGTGTTGTAGGGGTGCTCGCGGGGTGTGCGGGAACCCGCCGAAAGCGCGATGGTTTGTTACAAAGGGTCACAATCTGTGAATTGCACCTTCTGCCCCCTGATGGTTAGGTGCAGGCAAGCATCAGCAAGATGTAGTGAAATACGAACAATCCGGCGGTATGGAATGCAACAAACGATAGCGAAACCCGTCAGCATAGCAGGCACAGGGCTTCATAGTGGCGCACCTGTGCGGTTGGTATTGTGCCCGGCTGCGGCAGATCATGGCGTGACTTTCGTTCGCGTGGACATTGCGCAGGGCGACAATGTCATAGCCGTTCACCCCGAAAACTGGGTGGAAGCCAGCTTGTGCACTGTGCTGCGCAATACAGATGGCGCCAGCGTCAGCACGATTGAACATTTGCTGGCGGCCCTGCATGGCTGCGGAATTCATAATCTGCGGATTGAAATTGACGGGCCGGAAGTGCCTATTCTGGATGGCAGCGCTGCCCCGTTTGTGGCGCGTATTCTGGCGGCGGGGCTGGCCGAATGCGATGCACCTGTGCGGGTTTTGCGGGTGCTGCGCCCGATCGCGGTGGAACGTGGCGGCGCGCGCGCCAGTCTGACGCCGTCTGACGGGTTTGAATTGTCATTTGAGATTGATTTCGCGGATCAGGCCATCGGGCATCAAAGCCGGTCCTTGCAAATGTATAACGGCGCGTTCCTGCGGGAACTTAGCGATTGCCGCACATTTTGCATGCGCGCTGATGTTGAGGTGATGCAGGCCAATGGTCTGGCGCTGGGGGGCACGCTGGACAATGCGGTTGTGTTCGACAGTGGCACTGTCCTGACGCCCGGTGGGTTGCGCCGCGCGGATGAACCTGTCCGCCACAAAATGCTGGACGCGATGGGGGATTTATATGTTGCCGGCCACCCGATTATTGGCCGCTATGAAGGCGTCAAGGCTGGTCACGCCTTGACGGGCCTGTTGCTTCAGGCGCTGTTTGCCGATGCCCGGAATTATGAAATTGTCACTTGTGATGCGCAGTGTTCAGCGCGTTTGCCCGGTGCAAATATCAGCCGGAAGGATTTGCCGCTATCTGCATGATCCCCTTGGGGTGTGTGCAGGTGCAAGCAGGGTCAAAAAGGCGTTTTGCGCCCCGGTTTTTTATGTGCTAGGACAAAGGCACTCTTTGATGGGATGGGGTAGTGCCAAGATGATTTCGCGGGCAGGCTTTCGGGGTTTCGCAACAGCAATTGCACTTCTGGCGGCGCTAGGGGCTTGCAACCGCAATACTGGCCCTGACGAATCATTGTCCGGCTTCACTGCTGAAGAAATCTTTCAACGCGGTGAATACGAACTGGAAACATCGCGCCGGGTGTCCGGCTCCTTGCGGTATTTTCAGGAAATAGAACGGCTTTATCCCTACACGGAATGGGCGCGCCGTGCGTTGATCATGCAAGCCTATGGTCACCATCGCGCGCGGGAATATGAAGAAAGCCGCGCCGCCGCGCAGCGCTTCCTTGATATGTATCCCAATGACGAAGAAGCGCCCTATGCGGCATATTTGCTGGCGCTGTCCTTCTATGATCAGGTCGATGAAGTGGGCCGCGATCAGGGCATCACCTTTCAGGCCTTGCAGCATTTGCGCCGCGTGATCGAGGATTACCCCGATACGGATTACGCCCGTTCCGCAGTGCTGAAATTCGAGCTGGCCTTTGACCATCTGGCCGCCAAGGAAATGGAAATCGGGCGCTATTACCTGAAGCGCGGTAATTTTAATGCCGCCATTAACCGTTTCCGTGTTGTGGTTGAGGATTTCCAGACATCCACCCATACGCCCGAAGCACTGCACCGTCTGGTAGAGGCGTATCTGTCCCTTGGCCTGCGTGGCGAAGCGCAGACTGCAGCGGCAATTCTGGGCTATAATTTTGAAGCGAACCCCTTCTATCAGGACAGTTTCACACTGCTGACAGGGCAGGGGTTGCAGCCTGCGGATAGTGGCGAAGGCTGGTTAAGCCGCATCTATCGTCAGGCGGTGCGCGGGGAATGGATCTGACACTGCCCATATTGGCATCGGGCTGGCGCGTGCTGTGGTCACACAGGTTGCGCCAGATGCGCTGCCTTGTTGATGTTGCGTGTCTTTTTGCGCAAAATCGGGTCCTGCATTTGCGTGACATACTCTAGGGGCATTCATGCTGCTGTCGCTTGATATTCGGGATATGTTGATCATTGACCGGCTGGAACTTGCGTTTCAGCCGGGTCTGAATGTGCTGACTGGCGAAACCGGCGCGGGCAAGTCCATCTTGCTGGACAGTTTGGGTTTTGTGCTTGGCTGGCGCGGGCGCGCGGATCTGGTTCGCCAAGGGGCTGATCAGGGCGAAGTGGTCGCTGAATTCGCGCTTGGCCCTGACCACCCTGCCCAAGCAGTGCTGTCCGAAGCGGGATTTGCGCAATCCGATACTGTGTTGCTGCGGCGTGTGAATTCGCGCGACGGGCGCAAGACGGCATGGGTCAATGACCGCCGCGCGTCGGGCGAGGTGCTGCGTGCCTTGTCGGAAACACTGGTTGAATTGCATGGTCAGCAAGATGACCGGGGCCTTCTGAACCCGCGCGGGCACCGCGAGTTGTTGGACACTTATGCCGGTGTTGCCAGCCAGATTGCCGCCACGCGTGCGGCCTGGACCACGTTGCGCAAGGCCCGCAAAGCCTATGAAGCCGAAACCGCCCGCTTGGCCGAAGTCAGTGCCGAGGAGGATTTTCTGCGCCATGCAGTTGCCGAGCTTGACGCGCTTGGCCCCGAACCGGGCGAAGAAGCAGCGCTGGATTCCCGCCGCCGCCTGATGCAGGCCGCACAAAAGCTGAAGGGCGATGTGGCACGCGCCCTTGCGGCACTGTCGGGGGACGGGGCGGAACGCCTGCTGGTCGACGCCACGCGCTGGCTGGAAGGCGCCGCAGACGAGGTTGAAGGCCGCCTTGACGCGCCACTTGAAGCGCTGGCGCGCGCCATGGATGCCTTGGGCGAGGCGCAAAGCGGTGTTGAAGCCTGCCTTGACGCGCTGGACATCAACCCCATGGAATTGGAAGCAGTGGAAGATCGGCTGTTCACGCTGCGCGGTCTGGCGCGCAAACATTCGGTTTTGCCCGACGATCTGGGGGATTTTGCCGCCGGGTTGCGCCAGCGGCTGGATGCGCTGGATAACGGCGCGCGCAACATGGCCGAACTGGCGCGCGCCCAGCAGGATGCGCGCGCGGCCTATGATGCGGCGGCCCTTGCGCTAAGCGCCGCGCGCAAAGCTGCGGCGCAGCGCCTTGATGCCGATATGGCGCGCGAACTGGCCCCGCTGAAGCTGGACCGCGCCGTGTTCACAACTGTCCTAAGCAGTGATGACCCCGGCCCCGACGGCGTGGACAATGTGACATTCGAAGTGGCGACCAACCCCGGCGCGCCCGCAGGCCCATTGTCCAAAATCGCGTCCGGCGGGGAATTGTCGCGGTTTTTGCTGGCCTTGAAAGTGTGCCTTGCGCGCGGCGTGTCCGGTGTGACCATGATTTTTGATGAAATCGATCGCGGGGTGGGCGGGGCCACCGCCGATGCGGTGGGGCGCAGGCTGCGCGCGCTGGCGCAAGGGGCGCAAGTGCTGGTTGTTACCCATTCCCCGCAGGTTGCGGCCCTTGGGGCCCATCATTGGCGCGTTGAAAAGCAGGTTCACGACAATATCACGTTGTCGCGTGTTGTGCCGCTTTCCGCCGATGACCGCGTGCAAGAGATTGCAAGAATGCTGTCGGGTGATACCATTACTGAAGCCGCCCGCGCCGCAGCCGAAGACCTGTTGCACGCGGGCACCTGACAGGATTTGGAGCAGTAGAATGGCAAAAGCACGGTTTCAGCGTATTGGACGCATCACCGGGGGCATTGTCCTTGTTTTGGGCCTTGCGGGCTGCATGGGTGCGCCCATGGCCACTGGCCCACGCGGTGGTGTGGCCCCTTCCGCCACACCGCAAACCACTGTGCCACCCATGGGCAGCGCTGGCGCGGAACAGGCGTGTATCGCCGCCGGGCAGGACCGTGGTTTGGATGTGCAGGGCGTGGCCGGCTCGCGTAGTGTCACTGGCCCGGACGGACAAGAAGCGCGTGACGTCATGCTGCGTGTCAGTCGCAGTGGCACACAAATCGAAGTGCGCTGCAATTATCAGCCTGCCACCGGGATGGCGCGGATCATGCTGATCTGACCTTGTGTGACTGTTCTTGGCAGGACAGGCCCAAAGACGCCTGTCCTGCCTGTGTTTCAAGTATATGTGCGATTTTTCGCGCGGTCACTTTTTCTTCGATTTCGCGGCTTCCGCCATTTTACGCGCACCGGCTGCGGCGGTGCGCAGTTCCTGCGCGATTTCCTCGGCCTCTTCCGGGTCGAAATCCAGCGGCAGGTCAATTCCATCACCCGCAACATAGATGCGAACCATCCCCATAGTGGTCGGACCAATCTGAAGATTGGCGGAAATATCGCTTTCGGAATTGATTCCCATTGTGCACATCCTTTGGTTTATGCCTGATCCCAACGTCAGACTGGCTGCAATAAAGACACATGATGTGCCTTGTTCCGTCATGTGCAAACCCTTTGGTATGGTCAGACAAAGCGGTGTAACAGGGCGATACGCGCAGCGGATGGAATTTTCAAGCACATGCCCTATTGCATTCACCCGCCAGCAGCGCTAAATCGCCCGCAGTGCCGCCTTAGCTCAGTTGGTTAGAGCGCTGGATTGTGGATCCAGAGGTCCCCCGTTCAAGCCGGGGAGGCGGTACCATATTTTCCCTGCCGATACGCGCCCCGCACCATGCCGCGTCGCATGGCGATGCTTGCCTTTGTCCTTTGGCGCGCGTATGTCGCAAAGCTGTTGTTTGTGAACAATAAGGTTTGCGCCCTGTCTGCCCTTGCCCGCCATCTTTTGCCATCTGCGCCCAAAGGGGCCACAATCGGCCTGTTTGGCGGGTCGTTTGATCCCGCACACGACGGGCATGCGCATGTGACACGCCACGCCCTGCGGGCCTTCGGGCTGGACCGCGTGTGGTGGCTGGTGTCGCCGGGCAACCCCCTGAAGGCCAACGGACCTGCCCCCATGGCCCAGCGGGTGCAGCGCGCCACCGCGCTAATGTCGCACCCGCATGTGACCATCACCACCATCGAGGCGCGACTGGGCACGCGCTACACAGCCGATACCCTGCGCGCCTTGATGCGGCTTTATCCCGGCCGCCGTTTTGTCTGGATCATGGGGGCGGACAATCTGGCGGGGTTTCACCATTGGGAAAACTGGCGCTGGATCATGGAAACTGTGCCTGTGGCAGTGATTGCCCGGCCCGGCCAGCAACGCGCGGCGCTGTCCTCGGTGGCGGCGCGGGCTTATGCGGACGGTCGCGTTTTGCCAGCGCGCGCCCTGCAGCTTGCCAGCCAGAATGCCCCGGCATGGTGCTATGTGACAATTCCCATGCGCGATATTTCGTCTACGCAGTTGCGTGCGGCAGGGTTCTGGGGGTGATTGGTGTTTCCATTTTGGAAACACTCTGTTTCACGCCGAAAACGCCAATGATTATCTTTATTTTATCTGCTGATATTGGTTAACCTACCAGATATGCGGGCCAATCCAAAGCGGAGGCGCGTGATGGTGACTGGTTGCAGTGGTGTAACAGGGAAGATGGAATGACAATCCGGGGGCCAGAAGGGGACCGGCGCAGTATGTTGCGCTTGCTGGTCGGGGGGGGCGCGTTATGCGCTGTTCCCGCCTGTGCCGAAGCGCCAGAGCGGTCACGCCGCCCGCAGCAACGCCCTGCGCAACCCGCCGACAGGATTGTGTCGCGCGCGGGTCTGGGCGGGGATCTGTCTTATGCGGTCATGGATATGGCCAGTGGTAACCTGCTGGAAGGCCGCGGCGGAAACACCCCGTTGCCACCCGCAAGTGTGGTCAAAACCCTGACCGGACTTTACGCGCTGGACGTGCTGGGCGGGGCGTATCAGTTCCGCACGCGCCTGATGACAAGCGCACCAGTTTCTGATGGGGTGTTGCGTGGCGATCTGGTTCTGGCCGGCGGGGGTGATCCGGTGCTGGGCACTGATGATCTGGCGCGCATGGCGGCTGATCTGCGTGCCGCAGGTGTCCAGCGTGTGGAGGGGCGGTTTCTGGTCTGGGGGGGCGCGCTGCCTTTCGTGGAACAGATTGCCAATGATCAGGCCCCTCAAGCGGGCTATAACGCCACTGTGTCGGGGTTGAACCTGAATTTCAACCGCGTGCATTTCGGCTGGACGCGTGCGGGCAGTGATTACACAGTCACCATGGACGGGCGGTCTGACAGGCACCGCCCCGCTGTGCAAATGGCGCGTATGCAGGTCGTGAACCGTGGCAGCCCGCTCTACACCCATACCCGCGCGCAGGCACAGGATGTATGGACTGTCGCGCGCGGGGCGTTGGGCAATAGCGGGTCACGCTGGCTGCCGGTGCGCCACCCCGAACTTTATGCAGGCGAGGTGCTGCGCGCCCTAGCCGCCACACAGGGCGTGACATTGCCCGCCCCGCAGGTCACACAATCCCAACCCGGCGGGCAGGTTCTGGTAGAACATCGTTCCAAGGTGCTGACTGAAGTGGTGCGCGACACATTGCGCTTTTCAACGAATATCACCGCCGAAGCGCTTGGCCTGATGGCCAGCACTGTGCTGGCGGGGGGGGCGGCACCGCGCAGTCTGGTGGCGTCAGCGGCCCAGATGTCGGACTGGGCGCGCGCGCGCTACGGCATGTCCAGCGCGCGTCTGGTGGACCATTCCGGCCTTGGGGCGGCATCGCGCGTGTCGATGGTGGACCTGTGCAACATGTTCCGCCGTGCGGGGCAGGATGGTATTTTGCGCGGCCTGCTGCGGGAACACCCGTTGCGCGATGCGAACGGGAATATCATGTCAAACCCCGGAATTGACGTCCGCGCGAAGACCGGGACGCTGTATTTCGTGTCTGCGCTGGGGGGCTATGTTGCGGCACCCGGCGGGCGGAATCTGGCCTTTGCCATGTGTTCGGCGGACTTGTCGCGCCGCGCGCAAGTGGCGGGTGGGGATTTGGACCGCCCCGATGGGACCGCCGCCTGGGCGCGCACTGCGCGGGTCATGCAGCAGGATTTGCTGTTTCGTTGGGCGCAGGCGCATTCCTGATGGAATGGCCTGCAGGGGCGCGGGCGGGTTATTGCGGGTCCAGCGCCTGCGCCAGAAACTTCTCCAGCCAGTGGATGTTATAGGCGCCGGTCAGCACGTCATCCTGTGCCAGAAGCGCGCGGAACAGCGGCACGGAACTGTCCACGCCATCGATGATAAGTTCGCCCAAGGCCCGGTTCAACCGCGCCAGCGCTTCGGGCCGGTCACGGCCATGCACGATCAGTTTCGCAATCAGGCTGTCATAATAGGGCGGGATGGAATAGCCCGAATATAGCGCTGAATCCATACGCACACCCAAACCGCCGGGCGCATGATAGGTGTTCACCCGGCCCGGACAGGGCGTGAAATTCGGCAGCTTTTCCGCATTGATGCGCACTTCGATCGCATGCCCCAGAACCTGAAGCTGGTCCTGCGAGAAGGACAGATCCGCCCCTGCCGCAACGCGGATCTGTTCGCGCACCAGATCGACACCGAAAATCGCTTCGGTGACGGGGTGTTCAACCTGCAAACGGGTGTTCATTTCGATGAAATAGAATTCATCGTTTTCATACAGGAATTCGATTGTTCCCGCCCCGCGATAACCGATGCGGGCCACCGCTTCGGCGCAGGTCTGGCCAATGCGCGCGCGGGTGGCTGCGTCAATGGCGGGGCTGGGCGCTTCTTCCAGCACCTTCTGGTGGCGGCGCTGCAGCGAACAGTCGCGTTCCCCCAGATGCACGGCATTTCCCTTGCCATCCCCGAAGACCTGCACTTCGATATGGCGCGGGGTGCTCAGGTATTTCTCGATATAGACTTCATCATTGCCAAAGGCGGCCTTTGCCTCGGTGCGGGCCGTGCGGAATGCGCTTTCCAGTTCGGATGCGTTCATGGCCTGTTTCATGCCCCGACCGCCGCCGCCTGCCGTTGCCTTGATGATGACCGGATAGCCGATGTTGTCGGCCACGGTTTTGGCCGTCTCGAAATCTGCGACACCGCCATCAGACCCCGGCACACAGGGCACGCCAAGCGCTTTCATGGTTTCCTTGGCGGTAATCTTGTCCCCCATCATGCGGATATGTTCCGCCGAGGGGCCAATGAAGGTGATGTCGTGATCTTCGACCACCTGCACAAAAGCCGCGTTTTCCGACAGGAACCCATAGCCCGGATGAATGGCATCCGCGCCCGATATTTCACAGGCGGAAATGATGGCTGGAACGGACAGATAGCTTTGGCCGGACGGGGCCGGACCTATGCAGATGGCTTCATCGGCCATGCGCACATGCATCGCATCGGCATCCGCAGTGGAATGCACCGCAACAGACGCAATTCCCATTTCACGACAGGCGCGAATGACGCGCAGCGCGATTTCCCCGCGATTGGCAATCAGGATCTTCTGAAACATCACATGCGCCTTATTCAATAATCATCAGGGGCGCGCCATATTCGATGGGGCTGCCATCTGCGACCAGAATGCGCTTGACCACGCCGGCGCGCGGGGCGGGAATGTGGTTCATGGTTTTCATTGCTTCGATGATCAGCAGCGTATCGCCTTCGCTGACCTGATCCCCGATCGCCACGAAATTTGCGCTGCCGGGTTCGGGTGCCAGATAGGCAGTGCCGACCATGGGGCTTGTCACTGCGCCGGGGTGCTGGGCGGGGTCGGCGCTGGCAGGCGCGTCCGCAACCGCGGCAGCTTGCGGCGCGGCGGCGGCTGGCGTCCCCATGGCATGCGGCTGTTGCACGGGGGCCGCAATGATCTGTTGCGCCGTCATTTTGGAGACACGGACATTCAGACTGTCATTGTCGCCATATTCGCGCTTGACGCTGAGTTCGGACAAGTCATTGTCGTTCAGAAGTTCCGCAAGGGCTTTGATAAAGGCTACATCGGCGTCGTTGCGGGTCTGATCCATATGGTCCTCGATATGCTGGCGAAACTGTGTGGGGCGCGACAGGCGCCCTGTTTGTGGCCAGCTTATACGGCAGTGCGGCCCCCGTGTGAAGCGCGGTTTTCCTGATTGCCATGTGAAACCGGCGCTTACGATGCTGTTAAGGCGGGGATTTGCCTTCCTATTGGTGTAAAGTTTTGTAAACTGCGGGTCTGGGGGTGTAAATTGTCGAAATCCAGCCTGACGGGAACCCGTATTCGTGCCCGGCGCAACCTGCGCGGGTTGCGCCAGTCTGATCTGGCGCACATGGTCGGGGTGTCCCCGTCCTATATGAACCTTATTGAACATAACCGCCGCCGGGTCAGCCCGCCCTTGTTGCAAGCCATTGCGCAGGCCCTTGACGTGTCCGAGGATGCGCTGGTGGAAGACAGCGATATCCGCTTTGTCGAAGGGGCGCGCGCAGCGGCGTTGCGCACGGATACCAATATTGTGGATCTGGAGCGCGTGGACGAATTCACCGGGCGGTTTCCGGGTTGGGCGAAGGTGCTTGCCGAAACGCAGGCGCGTGTTGAAACGCTGGAACGGGTGGTCGACCAACTCAATGACCGCATGACGCATGACCCCTATCTGGGGGCTGCGTTGCATGAAATCATTTCGGCGGTCACGTCAGTTCAGTCCACTGCGGCTATTTTGAATGACGGGGGCGATATTGCGCCGGAATGGCAGGCGCGCTTTCATGAAAATATTCTGAATGATTCCAAGCGTCTGGCAGAAGGTGCGGTGGCGCTTGTGAATTATCTTGATGCCGCTGACGACACCGAAAGCGGGCTTGCCGCGCCACAGGAAGAAGTCGAAGCATGGCTGGCGCGCAAAGGGTTTCATCTGCCGGTGCTGGAAGCCGCAGACAGCGGGGATTTGCCCCAATTGTTGCGCGCGCAGGTCGAATTGTCATCCGATGCGTCGCGCGTGCTGGCGTTGCAATGGCTGGTGCGGCTGCAAGAAGACGCGCGCGCGCTGCCGCTTGATCCGTTTCTGGATGCGCTGGCAGAATTGGGCATGGCGCCGGACCTGCTGGCGGTCCGGTTCAATGTGCCGCTGCAACAAGTGCTGCGCCGTCTGGCAATGTTGCCTGCCGATGACGCGCGCGCCCGCGCCTTTCCGGCCGCCGGGCTGGTAGTGTGCGACGGATCGGGCACGTTGGTGTTGCGCCGCGCTGTTGACGGGTTTCCGATGCCGCGCTTTGGGGGCGGGTGCCCGCTTTGGCCGTTATACCAGGCGCTGCACAGCCCCGGCCGCCCGCTGCGCGTGTTGCTGCGCACGGATGGGCGCATGGGGCGGCAGTTTGTGGCCTATGCAATCTGCGCGCCCGATGGCCCGCCAAGTTTTGATGACGCGCCCATCATGCAATCCACAATGCTGGTCGTCCCTGAAATGGCGCAGGCCCTGCCGCAGGGGGCGCGGGCGCTGGTGGTGGGGGGCAGTTGCCGGACCTGCGCGCAAATCGATTGCCCCGCCCGCAGGGAACCGTCAATACTGGTGGCTTTCGCATAGCGGCGCGACATCGGACTTTGACACAAGGGAAGGAATGCAGGATAAAACTTTCAGCCAGTCCCAAAAGGGGAGAATGGGGCAGGGCTGAATATGCGCGCAATCGGGAACGGGCCACAGCGCCTGATGCGCGTGCGCAAGGGGGGATCAGGCGGCGCAAGGGCAGGCGTGTCGCCGATGACGCAGGGGGACCAAGATGGAGAAGCGCGTTCTTGTGGTTGAAGATGAACCCAACATATCGGAAGCGATACGTTTCATCCTGATGCGCAATGGCTGGCATGTGGATGTGACGGCCGACGGTATCGCGGCCATCGGGGATTTGCAGACAAACCCGCCTGATGTGCTGATCCTTGATCTTATGCTGCCGGGGGTCAGTGGCTTTGATATTCTAAAAGCGCTGCGTGCCGACCCCGTTACGCAGACCATGCCGGTTCTTATGCTGACCGCCAAGGGCCAAAGCGCAGACCGCGAAGAAGCCGTGCGGCTGGGCGTGACCCGTTTCATGACCAAACCTTTTGCCAATGCCGATGTGGTGGCGGCGGTGCGTGAAATGGCAGGGTCATGAAGCTGCCCTCGCGCAATATACAGTTTCTGGCCCGCGACGGCTACAGGATGCGCCGACTTATGGATGCTGCGCGCATATTGCCGGTGATCGGGTTTGTGCTGCTGTTGCTTCCGCTGATGCGGCAGGGGGCGGGCACGGACAGCCCGCCCACCGCCTCGGAGGCGGTGTATCTGTTCGTCGTGTGGATCGGCCTTGTTGTGACCGCGTTTGTCATGTCGCTGGGACTGCGGCGCACATTGGGGCCGCCGCGCCCCCCTGTGGGGCCGCTGCCGTCCCATCAGGGCGGCAGCGCGCGGCCGACTGTTTCACCGCCGGACCAATAGGCATGTCGTTCAACCTGCTTGTTCTGACATGCGTTACATATGTGATTTTCCTGTTCTTCGTGGCCTCTGCGGCGGAACGCAGCGCACAGCGGGGGCGGGCGAAATGGCTGCGGTCGCCGCTTGTCTACACATTGTCGCTGTCGGTCTATTGCACGGCGTGGACATTCTATGGCGCAGTCGGCTATGCGGCGCGGTCCGGGTTGGAATTCATGACCATCTATCTGGGGCCAACGCTGGTTTTTGCGGGCTGGTGGGTCTTGTTGCGCAAGCTTGTGCGTATCGGGCGGGAAAACCGTGTCACCTCGATCGCGGATATGATTTCCGCGCGTTACGGGAAATCAAACCTGTTGGGGGTGATTGTGACGCTTTTATGCGTGGCAGCCGGAACCCCCTATATTGCGCTGCAACTGCAATCCATTGCGCTGTCATTTACTGTGTTTGTGTCTGATCAGGGGCGCGCCCCGCTTGCGGTGGATCGTAACCTGATTGCGTTCTGGGTCGCGGCGGGCCTGACGTTTTTTACCATCGCTTTCGGGACGCGCAATCTGGACGCGAATGAACAGCATCACGGCGTGGTGACAGCCATTGCCGTGGAAGCGGTGGTCAAACTGCTGGCCCTGATTGCGGTGGGCATATTCGTGGTGTGGTTCGTGGCCACTGGCCCCAGCGATATTCTGGCGCGCATTGATGCGCAGGCCCTGCCGGAATGGACCATCCAGCCGGGGCGCTGGACAGGCCTTATTTTGCTGTCCGCGATTGCGATCATCTGTTTGCCGCGCATGTTTCAGGTCACGGTTGTTGAAAATATCGATGACAAGCACTTGGCCACGGCCAGCTGGGCCTTTCCGCTGTATTTGTTCCTGATTTCGCTATTTGTGCTGCCGATTGCGGTTGTCGGTATGGAATTGATGCCCGAAGGGGCCAACCCGGATATGTTCGTTCTGACACTGCCCTTGCATCTGGGGCAGGACGGGCTGGCGCTGTTGTCATTTCTGGGCGGGTTTTCGGCGGCAACTTCCATGGTGATTGTGGCCTCGCTGGCGCTGGCAACGATGGTGTCGAACCATATTGTGGTGCCGCTATGGCTGAAACTGCGCGCGGCGCGCAATCTGGACACGGGCAATATGCGGTTGCTGGTGCTGAGTGTGCGCCGCCTGTCCATCAGTCTGGTTCTGGGGCTTGGGTATATTTACTACATCATCTCGGGCGGGTCCGAAGCGCTGGCGGCCATTGGTCTGGTTGCGTTTGTGGGCGTTGCGCAGGCGCTTCCGGCATTGATGGGGGCGTTGTTCTGGCGCGGTGCCAGCCGCAACGGGGCTGCGCTGGGGCTAAGTATCGGGACGTTTTTGTGGTTCTACACGCTGTTCCTGCCCAGTTTCGGGCCGGATGTGCTGCTGTCGGCGCAGGTTATGGAACAGGGGCTGTTTGGCCAGTCATGGTTGCGCCCCTACAGCCTGTTCGGGCTGACAACGCTGGACCCGCTTTTGCACGCGCTGTTCTGGTCGCTTTCGCTGAACACGCTTGCCTTCTGTCTTGGGTCGCTTCTAAGTTTTCCCAGCCCGATTGAACGTGTGCAGGGCGCGCTGTTCGTCAACATCTTTGACCGGCCCGGCCCGGCGCGCAGCTGGACAAACCCCGTCGCCCAAGCCGAGGATCTGTTGCCCATGGCGCAACGCATTCTGGGCGCCAGTGAAGGGCAGGCATTTTTTCGCGCGCAAGCACAAGCGCAGGGCAAGAACGGCTTTCTGCCCGACATAACACCCGAATTCCTGCAAGGGCTGGAGTTGAAAATGTCAGGCTCCGTCGGGGCGGCCACAGCGCATGCGATGATTTCGCAAACCGTGGGAACCGCGGTCGTCTCGGTCGAGGACCTTATGGCCGTGGCGTCCGAAACCGCGCAGATCATCGAATATTCCAGCCAGTTGGAAGCGAAGTCCGAAGAACTGACGCTGACGGCGCGCAAATTGCGCGACGCCAATGAAAAACTGCGCACCTTGTCGGACCAGAAAGATGCGTTTCTTAGCCAGATCAGCCATGAATTGCGCACGCCCATGACATCCATTCGTGCGTTTTCTGAAATCATGATGGAGTCTGAAGGCCTTAGCGCGCAGGAGCAAACGCATTTCGCGCGGATCATTCACGACGAATCCATTCGCCTGACGCGGCTTCTGGATGATTTGCTGGACCTGAGCGTGCTGGAACACGGGCAGGTGTCGCTTGATATCCGCCCAGTCAATCTGCGCGATCTGATTGACAAGTCCCTTACGGCGTCCAAATCGGTCCAAGCCCAACGCAATTTCCGCATTCTGCGCACCCGCGACCCCGAAGATGTGAACATCGTCACCGACCCCGGCCGCCTGACGCAGGTTTTCATCAATATCCTGTCAAACGCGCGCAAATACTGCGATGCCCCTGATCCGCAGATGAAAATCATCGTGCGTCAGCGCAAAACCATGATCGAGGTGGATTTCATTGATAACGGGTCCGGGATTGCGCGCGACAAGCAGGCGCTGATCTTTGAAAAATTCTCGCGGTTGACAGATTCCCTTCAGGCGGGCGGGGCGGGGCTGGGTCTGGCCATCTGCCGAGAGATCATGAACAACCTTGGCGGTGATATTGACTATGTGCCCGGTCAGGGGGGTGCCGCGTTTCGGGTCAGCCTGCCTTGGGTGCTGGAGCGCCCCCTTGAAACCGTATCGCGCGGCCATGCTGCGGGTGGTGATTGACTGGCCCGCGCGTGCCGCAAAGCAAGCCTATTCCCCCAGCATCCGCCCGACCATTTCCCCCATGTCGCGGCTTAGACCAGGGTGGCTGGCCATACGCTGCAATTCGGCCTGTAGCAGGGTCTGGCGGTCGCCGTCATAGCGGCGCCATGTTTCAAACACGGTGGAATTGCGCGCGGCCGCTTGCGGGTTTGCCCCGTCCAGCCGCAGCAGCCAGTCCGCGACCAGATGATACCCCGCGCCGTCCGGGCTGTGGAAGCCGGCCGCATTCGCGCCAAGTGCGCCAATAACAGCGCGGAACCTGTTGGGGTTTTTCCAGTCAAACCTTGGATGGCAGGTCAATGTCCGGGTTAGCGCAACAGCGTTTTGCGGCAATGCATGCATGATTTGTGCGGCAAACCACTTGTCCAGCACCAGCCTGTCACCTTCCCAGCGACGATAGAATTCCGCGCCTTCCTGCGCCCCTGCGCCAATGTCCAGAAGGGCCGTCCATGCGCCCAGTTGTTCGGTCATGGTGTTGGCGCGCGCGAAACTTGCGCGCGCGGCCGCCCCGCCATCCACCTGCGCCAGCAAGGCTACGGCCTGCACCCGCAGCGCGCGGCGTCCGGCATCATTGGCGGATGCGCTGAAGGGGCCGGGCGTTTCCATCATCTGCGCGACCTGCAACAGGTCAGGTTTCAGTGCTTCGGCTAAGGTTTTCAATGCGGATTGGCGCATCTCAAATATCGCAACCGGGTCAGGGCGGTGCCCCGCTTCGTGAAGCGCTGCGGCCAGTTCGTCCTGTCCGGGCAGCCGCAAGGCCAGCGCGCGAAACGCCGGGTCAAGCGTTGCGTCGCACAGCACAATGCGCAGCGCGTCGATGAATTCGGCGTCAGGGCGCGTGGTGGTTTCCACGATCATGGCCTGCAACATGTCACGGGCCAGACTGCGCCCTGCTTCGAACCTGTTGAACGGGTCGGTGTCATGGGCCAGCAAGATGGCCCGGTCTTTGGCGGATTGGGCGTGATGCAGCACCACTGGCGCTGAAAAACCGCGCAGCAGTGACAGCACAGGCCGCGTGGGCAGGTCGTCAAACGTCACGCTTAGCGTCGGTCCGTCCAGTTCCAGAACCTGCGTGGGCACAATTTCGCGCCCGTCCTGCCCGATCAACCCCATGGCCACAGGAATAAGCAACGGTTCTTTCAACGGCTGTCCGGGGGTGGGTGCCGTGTGCTGGCGCAGCGTCAGGGTATATTGCCCGTCCTGCCAGTCTTCGGTGACGTCAACGCGTGGGGTGCCCGCCTGCCCATACCAGCGTTTGAACTGCGACAAATCGCGCCCGCCCGCTTCCTCGAACACTGCAATCCAGTCTTCAATCGTGCAGGCCTGCCCGTCATGGCGGCTGAAATACAGGTCCAGCGCGGCACTATAGCGGTCCTCGCCGACCAGCAGGCGCAACATTCGGATCAGTTCGGCGCCTTTTTCATATACAGTGGCAGTGTAGAAATTGTTGATCTCCACATAGCTTTCGGGGCGCACAGGGTGGGCAAGCGGCCCTGCATCTTCGCGGAACTGGCGCGCGCGCAGTGTCAGCACATCCTCGATGCGTTTGACCGCGTGGCTGCGCATGTCCCCCATGAACTGCTGGTCGCGGAATACGGTCAGCCCCTCTTTCAGGGAAAGCTGGAACCAGTCGCGGCAGGTGATGCGGTTGCCCGTCCAGTTGTGGAAATATTCATGCGCGATAATGCGTTCTATGCTGGCGAAATCCGCATCAGTGGCGGTTTCCGGCGTGGCAAGGACATATCTGGAATTGAAGATGTTAAGGCCCTTGTTTTCCATCGCCCCCATGTTGAAATCATCCACTGCCACAATGTTGAAAATGTCCAGATCATAGGCGCGCCCGTAAACCTGTTCATCCCAACGCATGGCGCGTTTAAGCGCGTCCATCGCATAGGCGGTGCTGCCTTCATCCCCGGGCCGCACCCATATATTCAGCGCGACATTGCGCCCCTCAATTGTTGTGAAACTGTCAGCTGTGGACACCAGATTGCCCGCGACCAATGCGAACAGATAGGACGGTTTGGGGTGTGGGTCGTCCCATTCGGCCCAGCCGGTCCCTGACGCCACCGGGTTGCCATTGGACAACAGGACTGGCAAATCGCTTTCGATCCGAACCCGAAAGGGGGCCATCACATCGGGGCGGTCGGGATAATAGGTGATTTTGCGAAACCCCTCCGCCTCGCATTGGGTGCAATACATGCCGTTTGACATATAAAGCCCCTCCAGTGCGGTGTTGCCTTCGGGGGCAATCTGGACTTCGGACTGCCACAGGAACGGGCCGTCGGGCAGGTCCGCCGCAGCGACGGTCAGCCCGGTTGCATCGGGGCGCGTGGCCAGTGCTGTGCCGTCGATTTGCGCAGATATCAGGTTCAGCCCTTCGCCGTCCAGCCGCAGATCATGGCCCGCACTGGCGGCAGGGTTCCTGCGAAAGCGTATTTCTGACAGCACCCGCGTTGCGGTCGGGTGCAACCGGAAGGTCAGCGCGACGCTTTCCACCAAAAAGGGCGGGGGCTGGTAATCGGCCAGAAAAACGGGCTGGTTCGGGGTGTCGGGCATGCGCTTTCCTTTGGCAGGGTGTGCCACAGGGTTTAGACCAGTCCGCACCGGACAGCAAACCCCGCATTGGCAAAGCTGCAGCGCGGCAGCCTGATGTCAGCAAGCGGCAGCAAACATTTGCACCCAATAGGCACCGGGCGCCCGCCCGAACCCGACCAAGGTCATGCGCGCGTCAAGAATGTTGCGCAAATGCCCGGCAGACCCCGTCCAACTGCGCATGGCCTGCGGCACATCGCGCACACCCTTGGCGATGTTTTCGGCAGCACGGCAGATCCCTTGCATGCGTGCGCTGGCCAGCCGGTCCATCAGTCCAGTGCCATCGGGGCTGGTATGGCTGAAATACCCGCGTGCGGACATGTCGCAGGCATGCATCTGGGCAATGCGCGTCAATTCGGGTGACAGCGCAAGCTGCGCCAGCCCTGCGCGCGCGCGTTCGCGGTTCACCGCATTCAGATGGATTGCAAGTTCATCCGCTACCGGAACGCTGCACGAATGGGCAGGGGCCGCGAGCAACCCCAAGCATAGAACAAACAGTCGTGTGCATATGTGCAATTTTCCCCCTGATTTGCCGTCACTCTACCCTATCACGAACCCTGCCTGAAATACATGAACATTGTGTGAACAAAACGACTTGACCCGCCATCTTTCTGCGATATGTCTTGGCGCCATGAACAACCCTGTCCTTGTCTGGTTCAAACGCGATTTGCGTGTGCAAGATCATCCTGCGCTGGCGGCGGCGGGGGCCTGTGTGTTGCCGGTGTATATCATTGAACCCGACTATTGGGCGCTGCCCGACACATCGGCGCGGCAATGGGGGTTTACGGCACAATGCCTGCACGACCTGCGCGACGAACTGGCGCGGCTGGGCCAGCCACTGGTCATTCGCATGGGGGACGCGGTGCAGGAACTGGCGCGATTGTGCCAGCGCCATAATGTGACGCGCATGATAAGCCATGAAGAAACCGGCAATGGCTGGACCTATGCGCGCGACAGGCGGGTGGGCGCTTGGGCGCGCGATGCCGGTATTGACTGGGTGGAACTGCCGCAATCGGGTGTGGTGCGGCGGCTACATTCGCGCGATGGCTGGCAGAGGCAGCGCGACAGGTTTGTTGGCAAACCGCTGGCCGATGCGCCCGTGGCGCTGGCCCCTGTCATGCCCGAAACACCCGGCCTGCAGCATTTGCCCGATGCGAAGGCCCTGCGCTTGCGGCCTGATCCCTGTCCGCATCGCCAGCGCGGGGGGCGTGATGCGGCCCTGCATACCCTGCAGTCATTTCTTGACACACGGGGGCAGGGCTATCGGGTGCAGATGTCGTCACCGCTAACTGCGGAACGTGCGTGTTCGCGCTTGTCGCCCTATCTGGCGCTGGGGGTCCTGTCTGTCCGGGAGGTGGACCACGCCCGCAGGCAGGCCCGCGCCGATCACGCGGGGCAGGGGGGCTGGAACGCGGCGTTGGGCAGTTTTGCCAAGCGGCTTGCATGGCGCGATCATTTCATCCAGAAGCTGGAAGATGAACCGCAGCTGGAAACCCGCTGCCTGCACCCCGCGCATGAGGCGTTGCGCCCGCGCGCCGACAGGCAGCAGGTGTTGCGGGCATGGGCACAGGGGGAAACCGGCGTTCCCTTCGTGGATGCGTGCATGCGCTACCTGATATCCACGGGCTGGCTGAATTTTCGCATGCGCGCGATGCTGATGTCCTTTGCCAGCTATCATCTTTGGCTGGACTGGCGCGATAGCGGCCCGCATCTGGCGCGTATGTTCACGGATTACGAACCGGGCATTCACTGGTCGCAATGCCAGATGCAATCAGGCACCACGGGCATAAACACGATACGGGTTTACAACCCGCTGAAACAAGGGCTGGACCACGACCCCGACGGGCGCTTCATACGCGCGTGGGTGCCGGAATTGGCACATGTTCCACAACAGCACATTCACACGCCATGGACATGGCCCGACGGTCGGCGGGCATTGGCGCAGCGCTACCCCGCGCCTTTGGTCGATATTGCACAGGCGGGAAAGCTTGCGCGCGATACCCTGTGGGGGCTGCGCAAACAGGCGGGGTTTGGGGATGTGGCGCAGGCGGTGGCACGCAAGCATGCCTCTCGCGCGGGGGGCACGGACCGCAGCAGTGCGGCCAGCCTGCGTCAGGCGGCGGCGGGGCGGCGCCGTCACGACACGGCGCAATTGCGGCTGGATTTGTGACATGGGGCGCATGCGGCGGAAATGTGAATTGCCACAGAAAATTTGCGCAACCTGCGCGCGGCCTTTTGCATGGCGCAAGAAATGGGCGAAAACCTGGCAGGAGGTGCGCTATTGTTCGGACAAATGCCGGGCAAACAGGCCCAAGGCGGATCCGCCCGGTCAGTGACGTGTTGCGTTGGCGAAGGACTTGCGCCATGCGGTCGGCGGTTGGCCAGTTTGCAGGGCGAAGGCGCGCGCGAAGTACCCGGGCGTGGAAAACCCCAGATCGCGCGCAATCTGCTGCACGGGCACTGCGGTTTCCGACAGCATGCGGCGCGCTTCGTATAAACGCCTGTCCTGCAGCAGGGCCATGGCCGTGCGCCCGCAACTTGCGCGGCACGCGCGTGTCAGGTGCGTGGGGGACACACCCAGCGCGGTGGCGTAATCCGAAACGTTCAGGCTTGAGCCGAATTCGCGTTCCAGAAGCGCGGTATAGCGCGCCGTCAGCCGTTCATTGGCATTGCGCGGCCCAGCCTGTGTCGCGTCTTGCTGGTGTTCGGCGCGATGCCGGTCCAGCCAGACCGAAAGCAGCCCCAACTGGCACAGCGCGGCGCGTTCCGCCAAGGGGCGTCCGCCGTCAAGTTCGCGGTGGATGGCGTCAATGATATGTCCCACCTCGGATTGGTGCCCACCCTCGCGCAAACGCAGATGCAGGGGCGTGTCTGGCAGCTTCAGCCCGTGATTATGCCCGAAATACACCGCCATGCCCTGCACCCGCGTCATGGCCTGAAAGCTGAACATCACACCTGCGGGAATGAAAATTGCATTATGCGGATGAAACCCGCGCGCACTGCCTGCGATGGTGATGCGCCCTTGCCCATGGGTAAACCACAAAAAACACGGCTCGGTTAGTGCGCGTAGTGTTTCCAGTTGCCATTTCGGGCTGTTGGCCAGTTTTGCAAGTGGCTGCATGCGCAGGCGCGATGGCGTTTCCGGAATTCGCATGATCGGTCATCTTCCCCCAAAGATATTCACCGACACTAAGACTGATGTGATGCCGGAAAAGGAAAATCCCTGTCGCCCCGGGGTCAGACGGCGCAGATTTCTGCATGGCGTGGCAATTGGGTGACTCCGGATTTGTGGGGAAACGGGGCGTCATGGCAATGAAATCCAGCCTTGCATGCGGTTTCTGAACCATGTCCGCTGGCGCTTGGCATATTGGCGCGTGGCAAGTTTAGCGGCACCCACCGCATCGGGCAACGATATGTGCCCCTGCAGGTGGGCAACCAGCTCCGGGGCACCGATGGCTTTTGTCCAAGGCGCGCCGGGTGTCCAGTGTGGCAGCGCCGCGCGCGCTTCTTCCAGCGCGCCTGTGTCAATCATGGTGTCAAATCGCGAATCGATTCGCGCATTCAGCCAGTCCTTGGGGGGGTGCAGCACATACGGCGTGGTGTCATTCAGCGCCAGCAGTGGCGGGGGCGTCTGGTCCTGCCAGCTTGCCAGCCCGCGCCCTGTGGTGCGCAACACTTCCCACGCGCGCTGAATGCGGGCGGGATTGGCACAGTCAATTCTTGCGGCTGTCGCGTCATCCAACTCCTCCAGCAGCGCGGCCGCGCCATGGTCGGCCATGCGCTGGTCGGCCAAGGCGCGAATGCTGGCAGGCGTTGGCGGAATTTCGACCAGTCCTTCGGTCAGCGCGCGAAAATAAAGGCCTGTGCCCCCTACAATCACCGGGTTCGGGTGCTGTGCCAGCACCGGCCCCAGCGCACGAAGCCAATGCCCGACAGACCAATCCTGATGCCGCCCGACACATCCATACAGGAAATGCGGGGCCTGCGCGGTGTCCTGCAGGGCGGGGCGGGCGCTAAGGATGTGCCACATGTCATAGACCTGCAGCGCATCGGCATTGACCACAACGCGCCCCTGCGCGCGCGCCAGCCACAGCGCCAGCGCCGATTTTCCGCTGGCCGTTGGCCCCGCCAGCAGGACCGGACGGCCCGCATCGGGGGGCGATGCCTGCATATGGTGCAGCGCCAACAGCGAAGGATCCGTCATTTCCTGCATCTCACCCCGCTTTCACGTTGAACCTGTGGCCGTTTTCCGACATTTTGCGGCCTGATGAAAGCGCCCTGCCAGAAGTTCTGCCGCGCCAGCCACAAAAAAGGATTGCCCCATGAGTGAAGTCGCTGACCCACGCACCACCTATAAGCGCGTGATGCTGAAAATTTCGGGCGAGGCGCTGATGGGCGATCAGGGCTATGGGTTGCACCCGCCCACGGTCGCGCGCATCGCGCAAGAGGTCAAATCCGTGCATGACATGGGTGTTGAGATTTGCATGGTTATCGGGGGCGGCAACATCTTTCGCGGGTTGCAGGGGTCCGCGCAGGGCATGGAGCGCACCACTGCCGATTATATGGGCATGCTGGCCACGGTCATGAATGCGCTGGCCATGCAGGCCGCGTTGGAAGATTTGGGCGTGTTTACGCGTGTGATCAGCGCCATTCCCATGGATCAGGTCTGCGAACCCTATATTCGCCGCCGCGCGGTGCGCCATCTGGAAAAAAAGCGCGTGTGCATTTTTGCCGCTGGCACTGGCAACCCCTATTTCACCACCGACACGGCCGCGACCTTGCGCGCCAATGAAATGGCCTGCGAAGCCATCTTCAAGGGCACCAAGGTGGATGGTGTCTATGACAAGGACCCCAAAAAGCACAGTGATGCAACGCGGTTTGACACAATCAGCTTTGATGATGTGCTGGTCAAACACCTGCAGGTGATGGATGCATCCGCTATCGCGCTGGCGCGGGACAACCATTTGCCGATCATTGTGTTTTCGCTGGACGAACCGGGCGGGTTCAGCGGAATTTTGCGCGGCGAGGGAACATATACCCGCGTTTCGGACTAAGCGCGCGGTCAAGACGGGCTTACAAAGTATCGCAGTTGGCGCTAGAAGACGGTTGAGATGCAGCATCATGCGATGCCGGACCAGTGACAGGAATACGAAACATGTCAGAAGAGATTGAAATTGATCTGGATGATCTGAAACGCCGCATGGACGGGGCCATGAATGCCTTGAAAACGGAATTCGCCTCGCTTCGGACAGGTCGCGGTTCCGCCAGCATGTTGGAACCCATCATGGTGGAAGCTTACGGGCAGATGACCCCCATCAATCAGGTTGGCAGTGTCAACGTGCCCGAACCGCGCATGGTCACCATCAATGTGTGGGACAAGGGCCTTGTGGGTAAGGTGGAACGCGCCATCCGCGATTCGGGGCTGGGGATCAACCCGCAACTGAACGGCACCATCATCATGTTGCCCATTCCCGAACTGAACGAAGAACGCCGCCGCGAATTGACGCGCGTGGCCGCGCAATATGCCGAACATGCGCGCGTGTCCATTCGCAACATCCGCCGCGACGGTATGGACCAGATCAAGAAGGCCAAGGCCGCAGGCATGTCTGAAGACGAACAAAAACTTTGGTCAGAAGAAATTCAGGAATTGACGGATTCCTATATCGTCCATGTCGACAAGGCGCTGGACGGCAAGCAGGAAGAGATAATGCAGGTTTGAATTACAAACGCGCACGGTCCGGTGCCTGTTGCGAAGGGTGTGATGAATGATGTTTGACAAGTCAGCGCAATCTGGCCGTGACTTCCCCGGGTCGCGCAATGATTTGCACGTCGCAGTTATCATGGATGGCAATGGGCGCTGGGCCAGCAACCGGGGCTGGCCGCGCCTTGTCGGACACCGCAAAGGGGCTGAACGGGTGCGCAAACTGGTCGCGGCCTGTCCGGGGCTGGGCATCCGCTACCTGACGGTTTACGCCTTCTCCACGGAAAACTGGAAACGGTCCACGGAAGAAGTGCTTGGCCTGATGTCGATTTTCGCGCGTTATATCCAGCGCGAAGCAGACCGGATGAAGCGCGAAGGCGTGCGCTTGCGGTTCATCGGCGACAGAACGCGGCTGGACAGCAAATTGCAGGCCCTGATTCAGTGGATTGAAACCGAAACCGCCGGGAATGACAGGGTGCATTTGTCGGTTGCCCTGAATTACGGGGGGCGCGATGAAATTACCCGCGCCACCCGTGCCATGGCCCAGGATGCCGCTTCAGGCACGCTGAATGCCGATGACATTAGCGATGCGGTCTTGGCGCGGTATCTGGACACACGGGACCTGCCCGACCCTGATCTGGTGGTGCGCACATCCGGGGAAACCCGCGTGTCGAATTTTCTGCTGTGGCAGGCGGCCTATGCCGAATATGTGTTCACCCCGACCCTTTGGCCGGATTTTACGCCAGTCACAATGCAAGACATCCTGAAAGATTACGCAACGCGAGAACGCCGTTTCGGTGGCGTCAGCGCATGAGCGGGGCAAGTTTCAATGATTTGCAGGCCCGCGCCCTGTCGGGCCTTGCGATGGCCATTATCGGCATTGGGGCCGTGTGGGCAGGCGGGTTTGTGTTTGAAGCGCTTGTCTTTGCCCTGACGGGCGCGATGGTGTGGGAATTGACCCGCATGCTGGACCCTGCTGCCCCTTTTGGTAAGGCCGAAGGGGCGGGCCTGACGGCGGCGGTCGCGCTTTGGGTGTTCAGTGCGAAACTGGCGGGGGGCTGGCTGTTGGGCGCAGTTGCGCTGTCGGTTGTGTTGCTGGCATGGCGTTTTCCGAAAGACAGGGGCATGGTTGCGGCCTATCTGGCGCTGATCCTGTTTGCGGGGCTGGGGTTGATCTTGTTGCGCAATGTCTATGGGTGGGACTGGGTGCTGTGGCTGGTGTTGCTGGTCATCGGGTCCGATGTGGCGGGGTATTTCGCCGGACGCATTTTCGGGGGGCCAAAGCTGTGGCCGCGTGTCAGCCCCAAGAAAACCTGGTCGGGCACTGTTGCGGGCTGGGCTGTGGCCGTGATTACAGGGTGGGTGTTTATGGATATTCTGGGGGCTGGCGCGGGGCTGGTGGGGGTGTCGGTCCTGGTGGCGATGGCCGGGCAGGCGGGCGATATGGCCGAAAGCGCAATCAAGCGTCACGCCGGCGCGAAGGACAGTTCAAATCTTATTCCCGGACATGGCGGGGTGATGGATCGCTTTGATGCGATGATCGCAGCGGCGCTGATGGTGCTGTTGCTGACCGAAACCGGCCTGATGGCGCTTGCATTCGCCCAACCGGCAGGCGCCTGAGATGCGGCGGGTTTCGGTGTTCGGGGCCACGGGCTCGGTTGGGGAAAACACGTTTGACCTGTTGTCGCGCCGCGCCGATATTCAGGTTGTCGCGCTGACCGGGGGGCGCAATATCGCACGGCTTGCGCATCAGGCCCGCGCGCTGCGCGCTGAAATCGCGGTCACGGCACATGACGACTGCTATGATGCTCTGCGCGATGCGCTGGCGGGCAGCGGCATTCAGGTTGCGGCTGGCACACAGGCCCTGATTGATGCCGCCGACCGCCCCGCAGATTGGGTCATGTCCGCCATCGTGGGGGCAGCGGGGCTGGTGCCGGGGCTGCGCGCCTTGTCACAGGGCGCGACGCTGGCGCTGGCCAACAAGGAATCACTGGTCACCGCTGGCCCCTTGATGCTGGCCTGTGCGGCCCGCCATGGCGGGCGCATCTTGCCTGTGGACAGTGAACATTCGGCTGTGTTTCAGGCGCTGGTGGGCGAAGATATTGCTGCGGTGGACCGCGTGGTTATCACGGCATCCGGCGGGCCGTTTCGCGCCTGGACCAAGGCGCAACTGGAAACGGCGACATTGGCGCAGGCGCAGGTTCATCCAAGCTGGTCCATGGGCCAGCGTATCACCATCGATTCCGCCAGCATGTTCAACAAGGCGCTGGAATTGATCGAAACGCGCGAATTCTTTGGCCTTGATCCCGCGCAGATTGAAACTGTTGTCCACCCGCAATCCATTGTGCATGCGCTGGTGGGGTTTCGCGATGGCGCGATGATGGCGCATATGGGCATGCCGGACATGCGCCATGCCATTGGCTATGCGCTGAACTGGCCTGCGCGCGCAGACTTGCCCGTTCCGCGGCTGGATCTGGCGGCGCTGGGCCAGCTTCAGTTTGAAGCGCCTGATCCCGACCGCTTTCCTGCCCTGCGCCTTGCGCGTCATGTCATGGAATTGCGCGGCCATGCGGGCACAGCTTTCAACGCCGCCAAGGAAGTGGCGCTTGATGAATTTATCGCAGGGCGCATCGGGTTTATGGATATGGCGCGGCTGGTGGAGCGCACGCTGGATCGGCTGATGTCTGACAGCGCGCTCTCGGCGCCGGTGCAGGCGCTTGAAACCGTGCAGGCGATGGACCAAATGGCCAGAAGGGTGGCGTGTGATCTGGCGTCGCGCCCCATCGTATAAAACAATGTGCCACCCGCCGGGGGGCGCGACAAAGGGGAAAACACTTGGATCTGATCGGGTTTCTGCCCAGTTTTGGCAATTTTTTCTACACGATCGCGGCGTTTGTTGTGGTGCTTTCGGTCATTGTGGCGGTGCATGAATATGGGCATTACATTGTCGGGCGCTGGTCGGGTATTCATGCGGATGTGTTCTCAATAGGGTTCGGGCCGGTTCTGGCCAGTCGCAAGGACCGGCGCGGCACTGTCTGGCAGGTCGCGGCCATCCCGCTGGGGGGCTATGTGAAATTCGCAGGCGATGCCGATGCGGCCTCGGGCAAGGATGCGCGGGCAATGGCGGGCTTGGATGCGCAGGCGCGGCGGCGCACCATGCATGGCGCGCCCTTGTGGGCGCGTTCAGCCACGGTGGCGGCGGGGCCGTTGTTCAATTTCATCTTTTCGTTTTTTGTTTTCGCTGCCCTGATGATGGTTCAAGGCGTGGCCATTGATGAACCCGTGGTGGGCGAGATTACGCCCCTGCCATCGCAACCGTTCGAGTTGGCACAAGGCGACCGCATCCTTGCGGTGGAAGACATTGAAACCGCCACTTTGGGCGATTTTCTGTCAGCTGCGGAAACATTGCCTGCCGAACCGCTGCTGACTTACCGTGTGGACCGTGACGGGCGCGTTATGCAGGTGACGGGCCCGCACCCGCAACCCCCGCTGGCGGGGTCCGTGGCCATGCAATCTGCCGCGCGCGAAGCTCGCATGCAAACTGGCGATGTGATCATGGCCATCAATGACACACCCATCGCCACCTTCCGCGAATTGCGCGAACTGGTCGCGCTGTCGGGCGGGGCGGCGCTGGACCTGACGGTATGGCGCGATGGCACCATGCTGAATCTGACACTGGTGCCGCGCAGGACGGACCTGCCCTTGCCCGATGGCGGGTTTGAAACCCGGTATCTGATTGGCCTGACATCGGGGGTGGTGTTTGATTATGCAACCCGCACGCCCGGCGTGGCCGAAGCTGCGGGCATGGCCGCAACCCAGATATGGCGCGTTTTGCGCACGTCTGTCGAGGGGCTTTATTACATGGTGCTGGGCCAGATCAGCACCTGCAACCTGTCCAGTCCCATAGGCATTGCCGAAGCCTCTGCCGCGATGGCCAGTGACGGCCTGTTCGAACTGGTCTGGTTCATCGCGGTCCTGTCTGTGGCGATCGGGTTTTTGAACCTGTTTCCCATCCCCCCGCTGGATGGCGGGCATCTGGTGTTTTATGCCTATGAAGCCGTGATGCGACGGCCCGCAGGGGACGCGGCAGTGCGTATTCTTATGGCAATCGGGTTGACGCTGGTGTTGTCGCTGTTTGCCTTTGCGCTGTTTACCGACCTGACATGTTGACCTGAAACTGGCGGGCATGGCAGCCGGGGGCAATGACGCCGAACTGCCATGCCTTTGCCCCAATCGCGCCTAAATTTGCGGGTATCCCACCCCTGAGCAGGAGGTGCGAATGGCTTATCTTGATAACGAACTGCGCAACGCGCGCATCATTTGGCTGGCAGTGTCAGACAGGGTTCTGGTGCTTGCGCTGATCATGGCGGGCATGTCTGTCGCCGCAATGCTGGCCGGGTATCTGGGCCATATGCCACAGGAAATAACCCCAACGCGCTGAGATTTGCGCGCCTGACACTTGGGTTTTGAAGCGGCCCGAAGCGTGCGATCCTCGCGCGCTTTTTGCCATGCGCTGCTGATAGAGGGGCAACACCCCGAAACCAAGATGGATTCCGCCCGCGATTGCTTTGACTCTTTTATCTTTAGCCGCTAGGCAGTGAAGTAACAATAAAGCGGAAATACGGGGCCGGATATGCGCGGAATTCATGGGATGCTGCCGTCGCGCGCAAGGGGTAAGGGCGCGCATGCGCACTTCTTTGCTGCGGTAGTCATTTGTTTTGTTTCATTGGTAAATATTGCGTTTGTTGCACCTGCACAGGCGCAAAATTTCCAGTTCTCTAGCATCTCGATTGACGGGAATGTCAGGGTTGACGACTCGACCATCATCGGGTTGGCGGGAATCAGGCCCGGCCAGACCGTCAGCGCCGCGCAGATAAATGCGGCTGTGTCGCAACTTTCCGGGTCTGGCCTGTTTGAGGATGTTTCTGTCGAACCGCGCGGCAACACACTCGCCATTGCGGTGCGGGAATATCCCATTATCGGCGTCGTGAATTTCGAAGGCAACCGCCGTCTGGATGATGACGTGGTGGCCGAAGTGGTGCAAACAACCGCTGGGCGCGTTCTGTCGCCGTCGCAAGTCGAAGCGGATGCCCGCGCCATTGCCGAATTGTATAACCGCCGCGGCCGCATTGCCGCCGAGGTGACGCCCGAAGTGCTGCCGCGCGGCAATAACCGTGTCGATCTGGCCTTCGTGATACGAGAAGGCAATGTTGTCGAGATTGAGCGCATTTCCTTCGTGGGCAACAACGCCTTCTCGAACTATCGCCTGCGTCAGGTGCTTAGCACAAAGCAGGCTGGCATTTTGCGCCTGATCATCCAAAGCGATACATTCATTGCCGAACGTATTGCGCTGGACCGCCAGCTTCTGACGGATTTCTACCTGTCGCGCGGCTATGTGGATTTTGAAATCCTGTCGGTCACCCCGGAAATTGCGCGGGAACGTGACAGTTTCTTTTTGACCTTCAACATGCGCGAGGGGCAGCAATACCGCTTTGGCAATGTCACTGTCATCAGCGAGGTAGAGGGGGTCAATGCCGCCGATTACCAAAGCGATGTGCAAATTCCTGCGGGCACGCTGTTTACCCCCAATACGCTGGACCTGAATATCGCGCGGCTGGAACAGCGCGCCGAACGGCAGGGCCTGCGTTTCATTCGTGCAGAACCACGCTTCACGCGCAACAACCGCACCCAGACGATTGACGTTGAATTCGCGCTTGTGCGTGGTGACCGGATATTGGTGGAACGCATTGATATTCAGGGCAACACAACCACCCAGGACCGCGTTATCCGCCGTCAGTTCCGGTCCGCCGAAGGTGATCCGCTGAACCCGCGCGAAATTCGTGAAGCGGCGGAACGCATTCGTGCGCTTGACTATTTCTCGGATGTGTCAGTTGAACCGCGCGCGGGCAGTGCCCCCGATCAGGCCATTCTGGATGTCGAGGTAGAAGAAACCACCACGGGGTCGCTGGGGTTCTCGGTCAGCTATGCGGCAAGCGATGGCATTGGGTTTGGCATCAGCTTCTCGGAATTGAACTTCCTTGGTCGCGGGCAGGAAGTGGCCGTCGCGTTCAACGTGATCAAAGGCTCGCGTGATATTTCGCTGTTCTTCACGGAACCGGCGCTGTTTGACCGCGACCTGTCCTACACACTGGGGATCGGGTATCAGGAAACCACATCGCTGAATTCGCGGTTTGACACGCGCGAAGCGTTTCTGAACAATTCCATCAGTTTTCCGGTCAGCGAATTCGGGCGCCTGCAACTGCGTCAGGGCTTGGTGCTGGACCGGCTGAAAGGGCTTGATGCGGCCTCGTCCGCGCGCATTCGTCTGGACGAAACTTCTGGAACTGCGGTCACAGGCTCGTTTGGTTATACCTATAGTTACGACACGCGCAAAGTTGGGATTGACCCCACACGGGGCATGATCCTTAGCTTTTCGCAGGATGTGGGTGTTGGCAACCAAAGCCGCCGCTACCTGCGCACCGAAGCGCGTGCAGGCTATGAAATGGCCATATTCAACGAAGACGTGACGCTGACAGGGGATGCGCGCGCAGGGTTGCTGCATATGATCAATGGCAATTCCCGCTACCGCGAACGCTTCCAGCTGGCCAACGTGATGCGCGGCTTCCGCCCCGGTGAGTCTGGACCGCGCGATTTCGCCATCCAGCCCGGCCAGACCGAGTCCAACCGTGACGTTCTTGGTGGAAACCGCTACTTCGCGCTGTCTGCCGAAGCGCGCTTTCCGCTGGGCACGCCGGAAGAATACGGCCTAAGCGGTGGTGTATTCGCGGATGTCGGGTCGGTCTGGGGCGTGGACAACATCAATCCCCTGACGATGAACACGATCTCAGGCGCGGGCGAGGATTCCAACAAGATGCATCTTCGCGCAACCTTGGGTGTCTCGCTGTTCTGGGACAGCCCGCTGGGCGTGCTGCGGTTCGATTTCTCGCGGCCAATTCGCAAACGCCCCTATGACCGCGCGCAGAATTTCGACTTCACGATTGTTTCGAACTTCTGATGATGCGGCCTGACTGGGTTCTGGCATGTATCGGGGCGGCAGGCATACAGCTTGCCGCCCCGGCCATTGCGCAGGGCATGCAGGATTTATCGCTGGGCCAATCTGTTGATATGACCGCCCCGGTCCTGCAATTGCGCACACTTGATGAAGAACGCCTGTTTCGGGCGTCAGGTTTCGGCCAGCGTGTGGCTGCGGAAATCGATGCCGCGTCGCGCGCCCTGGAAGCTGAAAACGAAGATTTGCTGGAACAGCTGACCACGCGCGAACTGGAACTGACCGAAGCGCGCGCCACTATGCCGCCCGCCCAGTTTCGCGCCGAAGCCGAAGCTTTCGACCAAGAGGCGGAAACCATCCGGCGCGCACAGGCCGAAAAGCGCCAGCGCCTGAGCATGTATGAAGAGGCCGAGCAGCGCCGGTTTTTCCAGCTTGCCGCCCCGGTGTTGCAACAGGTTCTGGCCAATGAGGGCGCGCAGGTTCTGATTGATTCCCGCGCCGTTATCATCGGGGTGAGTGGCATGGACATGACCGACCCCGCCATTGCCGCGCTGGATGACGCAATAGGGGATGGCGCACCGTCCCCCAACCCCTTGCGCGTGCCCTGAGGGCCGCTGTGACAGGCCGCTTGTCACGCGCGCGCCAGCTTGGTAAATCAGCCCGAAATTTAAGTGCCAGCGCGTTGTCACCATACATGCCGGCAGGGACCAACAGCGAAGGAAGCTTTTTGATGAATGATACCGCCCAGCCGCAGGACCATATTGTCCCGTCAGAAGCCGACCTTACGACAATCATGCAGATCATCCCGCATCGCTATCCGTTTCTGCTGGTGGACAAGGTGCGCGATGTCGTGGCGCGTCAGTCGGCTGTGGGCATCAAGAATGTCACCTTCAACGAACCCCATTTTCAGGGCCATTTCCCCGGCGCGCCCATCATGCCCGGTGTCACGATTGTAGAAGCCATGGCCCAGACCGCCGCTGTTCTGGTGGGCCTGTCTGTCGGGTTTGGCGAAAAGGCACCGCTGGTGTATTTCATGTCCATCGACAAGGCAAAATTCCGGCGCAAGGTGGTTCCCGGCGATGTGCTGGAGCTGCATGTGCAGGTCAAGCGCGGGTCAACCAAGATATGGAAATTCGAAGGTGTTGCGAAAGTAGACGGCCAGATCGCCGCTGAAGCCGAATTCGCGGCCATGATCGACGCAAGCGCAAAGATTGCGCAATGAGTGCGACGATGATTGATCCCAGCGCAACAATCCATCCCATGGCGATTGTGGAGGATGGCGCCACCATTGGCCCCGACTGCACGATTGGCCCTTTTGCGATTATCGGCCCGGAAGTGACCCTTGGGCGCGGGGTGACGGTCAAGCCCCATGCGCTGGTCACCGGCTGGACCCAGATTGGGGACGAGAGCATCATCTTCTCCTTCGCCTCGGTGGGCGAGATTCCGCAGGATTTGAAATATGCAGGCGAACGCACGCGACTGATCGTGGGCAAGAAATGCCGCATTCGTGAAAACGCGACCTTGCACACGGGCACCGATGGCGGCGGCGGGGTGACGCGCCTTGGCGATAATTGCCTGATCATGGCAGGCGCGCATGTGGGCCATGATGCACAGATTGGCGATAATGTGATTTTGGCCAATTTCGCGGGTGTGGCCGGTCATACAACCATCGAAACCAACGCCATCATTGGGGCATTGGCGGGGATTCACCAGTTTGTGCGCATTGGCGAAGGTGCAATGATCGGTGGCTTGACGCGCATTACCCATGACGTCATGCCGTTCGGGTTGGTGGCTGGCCCGGATGGCACGCTTCAGGGGTTGAATCTGGTGGGGCTGCGGCGGCGTGGCATGGCCCGCGATGACATTTCGGCATTGCGCGCGGCCTATGCACGGCTGGCCACAGAAGACGGCTCGCTGGCCGATATGGCGCAGGCGCTGCTTTTGGACAGCAGTTCCGAAGCTGTGCAGCAGGTGGCGCGGTTCTTCACCGAAAACAGCAACCGCAGCTTCTTGCGCCCGAAATGACCCGCATTGCGTTGATAGCAGGCAAGGGCCGCTTGCCGCAGGTGTTGGCCGCGCGTCTGCAGGCCACCGGGCAAACCCCGCTGCTGGCCGAGATGGAGGGGTTTGAAACCCTTGCCGCCGCCCATGGCCCGGTGGAGCGGTTTCGTCTGGAACGCTTGGTGCCCTTTCTGGACCTTCTGCAGGATCAGGGCGTGACGCGCGCAGTGTTTGCCGGTGCGGTCCATCGTCCGCGGTTGGACCCGTCGCTGATTGACCCTGCGACTGTGCAGCTTTTGCCGCGCATCATGGCCGCGATGCAACAGGGCGATGATGGCACGCTGCGCGAAGTCATCGCGCTGATGGGGGAATGGGGCATCGAGGTGGTGGCGGCGCAGGAGATCTGCCCCGAATTGCTGGCCGAACCCGGTGTTCTGACCGACGCGCAGCCCAAAGCGCAGGACAAGCAGGACGCCACGCGCGGGTTTGGCATCTTGCAGGTCATGGGCGCCGCCGATGTGGGGCAAGGCTGTGTTGTCGCGCGCGGCCAATGTCTGGCGCTGGAGGCCCTGCCTGGCACTGATGTGATGCTGGCCCATCTGGCGGATTTGCGCGCGCAAGGCGTGGAATTGCCCGCAGGCGGGGTGTTTTGCAAGGCCCCGAAACACGGTCAGGACCGCAGGATTGATTTGCCCGCACTGGGGCCCGATACGGTAAGTGCGGTTCACCGCGCCGGGCTGCGTGGCATTGCCTTTGACGCAGGCGGGGTGTTGCTGATTGACCGTGACCAGATGCTGGCACAGGCCAATGCGCTTGGGGTGTTTTTGTGGGCCATGGACGCGCCTTGAAGGTGTTTGTGATTGCGGGCGAACCGTCGGGCGACAAGCTGGGCGGCGCGCTGATGGCGGGGTTGCGCGAACTGGCCCCGGATGTGACGTTTCTTGGCGTGGGCGGGGACGACATGGCCGCGCAGGGGCTGGAATCGTTATTTCCCATGTCGGATTTGTCCGTCATGGGGTTGGCCGAGGTGTTGCCGCGCATTCGCCTGTTGCGCGCCCGTATCCGCGAAACGGCTGGCGCCATTGCGCGCGCTGCGCCTGATGTGGTCATAACCATCGACAGCCCCGATTTTTGCCTGCGTGTGTTGAAACTGGCGCGCGCGGCGCAGCCAGCGCTGCGGGTGGTGCATTATGTGGCCCCGTCGGTCTGGGCGTGGCGGCCAAAGCGCGCGGCGCGCATGGCCCCGCTGGTGGATCATGTGCTGGCGCTGTTGCCGTTTGAACCGCCCCTGATGCATGCCGCGGGCATGAGTTGCGATTTCGTGGGTCATCCGGTGGTGGCCGAACCGCGCGCCACAGCGGCGGATGTCGCGCAATTCCGCGCTGGCCATGACGGTGCGCTGGTGCTGGCCCTGCCCGGTTCACGGCGGGGGGAAATCGCGCGCCTTGCGCCCCGTTTCGGGCAGGCATTGGCGCTTGCGCTGCCGCAAACCGCCCGCGTGGTGGTGCCCACAGTGCGCGCGCAGGCGGATTTCATGTGCGCGCAGGTCGCCCAATGGCCGCTTCACGCCGAAGTCGTGGTCGACAGTGCCACCAAGCGCGCGGCCTTTGCGGCGGCAGATGTGGCGCTGGCCGCGTCGGGCACGGTGTCGCTGGAACTTGCGGCCAACCAGACGCCCATGGTCATTGCCTATGACATGGCCCCGCTGACGCGGTTTCTGGCGCAGCGCTTGGTCAAACTGGACACTGTGACATTGGTTAATCTGGTGTCGGACACCCGCGCGATTCCTGAATTTCTGGGCCATGACTGCCAACCCGAACGTATGGCCGCAGCCCTGCGTCAGCTTCTGGACAGCCCCGATGCACGCGCCGCGCAACATGCGGCCATGGCGCTGTCGATGGCGCGGTTGGGGCAGGGGGGTATGCCGCCGGGCCTGCGCGCGGCGCATTCCGTTCTGCATTTCATGGCTTCGAAAGCGGGTGATGGTCCAGCACCAACGCCTTAAGGCGTTCTTCCAGCACATGGGTATAGATTTCGGTTGTCGACACGTCCGCATGGCCCAGAAGGGTCTGGATCGCGCGCAAATCCGCCCCGCCTGCCAACAGATGCGTGGCAAAGGCATGGCGCAGCACATGCGGACTGACGCGCGTGGGGTCAAGCCCGGCGTTCAGCGCAATTTCTTTCAGCACAAGGAAAAAACCGACGCGGCTGAAATGCCCCTCGCGCCCGCTGGACGGAAACAGGAAGCGTGGTTCGGGCTGGCGTTTGGCGCGCAACTCCGCCGCCTGCCTGTCCCAATGCGCCAGCCAGTCGCGCAGCGCCTTGCGCGCGGGTTGGGACAGGGGCACCATGCGTTCGCGCCCCCCCTTGCCGCGCACCAGAATCATGCGCGGGTCCCCGCGCACCGCAGCAACCGGCAGGCCCACCAGTTCCGTCACGCGCAGCCCCGTGGCGTAAAGCAGTTCCATCAGGCATGTGTTGCGCAACCTGTCGGCAGGGGTCCGGCCCGTAGTGCGTGCCGCGTCCAGCAGGGCGGTCACATCATCTTGCGACAAGGTGTCGGGCAGTTTCTTGGACTTTCCCGGTCCGCGGATGCGGCTGGCAGGGTCATCCTTGCGCCACCCTTCGGCATAGGCGAAGCGATACATCGCACGGATCGACGCCAGCCGCCGGGCGCGCGTGGTGCGCGCCAGCCCCTGTGCGTCGCAATGCACCAGATAGGTTTCAATATCCGCCCGCGTCAGCGTCTGGAAGTCCAGCGCGCCCGCCTGCGCCCAATCCGCGAAATCGCGCAGATCACGGCCATAGGCCAGTTGCGTGTTGCGTGCGGTCCCGGATTCGGCGGTGGTGGCATCCAGAAACGTGGAAATCCACTGATAATCCCGCTGCGGTGCCATGCCCTAGCCCCGCCGTTCAAGCAGCAGCAATTCAACCGCGATCTGGCGCGCGGGACCGTCCAGCCCCAGCGACAACAGCCCCTCCAGCCCGATGCGTGCGGCGCGCGGGTCGCCAATCGCGGCATGGGCAATGCTGTTGAGCGCATCCAGCAGGACAATTCCCCCTGAACTGGCGGGCGCGGTCGTGTCATCTTGCGCGCGGGGCTGCGATGAAAACGCCTGCGCTATGGCGGCAGCCATGGACGTGTTATCCATGTCGGGCAGGGCTGGGTCTTGCTGGGCAAGGGCCGTTGCCAGCCGCGCCGTGGGGGTGTCAGGGGCCAGATGCACGGCCATGTCCAGCCGGGTTTGCGCCAATAGCAACAACTGCCATACAATGGCGCGCGCCGGCGCGTCCAGTGCCATCAGGTCTGTGTCCCCGTCGGTCAGGGCGGGTGCAAACATCTGGGCGAAGGCAACTTCCAGTTCCACGCTGGCAAATTGGGGCCATGCGGTCACCAAGGCCCGTGACAGGGCGGCAGCATCAGTGCCCGCCAGCGCCTGATCCAGCGCTTGAACGGCGCGCACACGTTCCCACACCCCGCCTGATGCCGCGGGGCGGCGTTGCGCATACAGCCCCAGCAGCCGGTTGGGTTGCATCACGCCCGCGCGGGTCAGGCGTTCGGCAGCATCCAGCTGTGCGCGCCAGCCACTGGTGCCGCGCAAATCGGCATAGGCAAAGGCCACCGGCAGGCTCGAGGTCGGCACCGGATCACCCAGCGCTTCCAGAATGCGCCAGCCCAGCGGTGACAATTCCGCAGGCGGCGGCGGGGTCAGGATGACGTCTTCTTCTTCCAGAAACCGCAGCAGAAGCGCGGCTTCGCTTGTGTCCAGCAACCCCAGCGACGTTGTGGCGTTCAGTGTCATATAGGCACCTTGCCAGTCGCCCCGCCGCGCCAGACAGAAAATTTGCGCGCCATGGCCGAAATCCGTCGTGATCTGGCCGCTCATGCTGGCGCAGGCGCGGTCTTCCTCGCCCAGCAGCAGCGCAATATCGAAGGCACGGGTGTTCAGCGCGGCGGTGCGCACCGGGGCTGCATCAATCAGTTGGGTGGCCTGTTCCAAAGCGCCCATCGCCATCAGCTTGTCCACACGCGCGTTCAGCACTGTGCCTTGCGTTTCGGGCTGTAACCGGGCGGGCGGGGCAAATTCGGCCAGCAGCAAGCGATAGCCAAGCTGCAGCGCGCTTGGCACAGTGTCCACGGGCAGCGCGGAAATTCCCGCCAGCACTTCTGCCACAGGGGCCTGCCCCCACAGGTCGCGCGGCAGACCCGCGCGTTCAGGGACAAACAGCCCCACCTGGTCCAGTGCAGGCGGGGACAGGGGGGTGACCGCGATATTATCGGCCTGCCCCCTTGGGGGGATGGGCGGCAGGTATCCGTCAGGTGCTGTGTCCGGCAATTCTGGCGGGATCGGGTTGGACATGGCGTCTTCCAGCCAGTCAATCGCGTTCAAGGGCCGCTCCGGGTGCAGTGCCTGCGCGGCTGTGGGTTGCGCAGGCAGTATCATGGCGGCCAGCACCACCCCGACAAGCGCGCCCTGACGACCTGGCGGCGAATATGCGCCTGCCCGCGTCAATTCACATCCAGCGTGACAGGGGTTTGCACGCCGCGCTGTTCGGCGGACATGTCCCCGAAATAGGCGTAAGCCACGACAGCCAGCCCCGCCAACACCACCAGAACCACGATAAGCCGCACCAGATGTCGCATTTCGCCTGCCTTTCGTTGCGCTGCCCCCTCTTTTCACGAAGAACGCTTCGGGGGGTTTCCCTTTTGACAGTGCCGCAATATCACGACAAGGACAATGCAGGCCACGAAAACTTGTTGAGGGGCGGGCGAAGGGGCGGAGCGTAAGCATGAAATTGCATAAAACCGTAGTGCTTGTGGGAATGATGGGGGCAGGCAAGACGGCAGTGGGGCGGGAACTGGCGCAATGTCTTGGCGTGGCCTTTCGCGATTCGGATGAAGAAATCGTCGAAGCCGCCCAAATGAGCATTGCCGAAATTTTCGAACGCGACGGAGAGGCATTCTTCCGCGCCCGCGAAGCAGAAGTGATTGCCCGCCTGATGCGTGGGCGGCCGGGCATTTTGTCGGTGGGTGGGGGCGCGTTCCTGAATGCGGGCACGCGCGGGCTGATTTCGGACCTGGGCGTGTCGGTCTGGATCCGGGCCGATATTGACCTGCTGTGGTCGCGTGTGCGCCAGAAAACAACGCGCCCGCTGCTGCGCACGGCCAATCCGCGCGAAACGCTGGCAACGCTTCTGACCACGCGCGAGCCGTATTATGCCAAGGCGGATCTGGCCGTTCAAACCCAACCGGGCTATGCCATAGCCGACACGGCGCGCGCAGTGTTGGGCGCGCTGTCAACACGTCCTGATGTGCTGGAAGGATTTGCCGATGAAAATTGACCGTGTTCATGTGCCGCTTGGCGCACGCGCCTATGATGTAGTGATCGGGCAGGGGTTGATCGCACAATCGGGCCAGATGATTGCGCCCTTGTTGCACCGTCGCCGTGTTCCCGTCCTGACAGAAACCCGCGTTGCCGCCGCCCATCTGGACGCGCTGACAGCCGGACTGGCGACAGCGGGCATTGACAGCACTGCCCTTGCGCTGAACCCCGGTGAGGGGACGAAGGGCTGGGGCGGGTTGCAACAGGCGGTGGAATGGCTGCTGGATGAAAAGGTGGAACGCCGCGATGTGGTTGTCGCGCTGGGTGGCGGTGTCATCGGGGATCTGGGCGGCTTTGCTGCGGCGGTGTTGCGGCGGGGCGTGCGCTTTGTGCAAATTCCAACGTCCCTGCTGGCGCAGGTCGACAGTTCCGTGGGCGGCAAAACAGGCATCAACACCCGCCACGGCAAAAACCTTGTGGGCGCGTTTCACCAGCCTGCGCTGGTGCTTGCGGATATTGACGTTCTGGACAGTCTGCCGCGCCGCGACTTTCTGGCGGGCTATGGCGAGGTGGTCAAATACGGTTTGCTGGGGGATGCAGCATTCTTTGACTGGCTGGAACGCAACGGGCCTGCGATGGCAGACGGCGACAAGGCCCTGCGCCACTATGCGGTGCATCGGTCAGTGCAGATGAAGGCCGAAATTGTGGCGCGCGACGAAACCGAACAGGGCGACCGCGCGCTTTTGAACCTTGGGCACACGTTCTGCCACGCGCTGGAAGCGGCCACCGGCTATGGTGCGCGGCTGCTGCATGGCGAAGGGGTGGCCATCGGGTGCGCGCTGGCGTTTGAATTGTCCGCGCGCATGGGGCTGTGCGCGCAGGAAACGCCCGGACGCGTGCGCGCGCATCTGCGCCAGATGGGCATGGCCACCGATCTGGCTGATATCGCAGGTGACCTGCCCCCCCCAGAAGGGCTGATTGCCCTGATGGCGCAGGACAAGAAGGTGCAGGACGGGCGTTTGCGCTTCATTCTGGCGCGCGACATCGGCGCGGCCTTCGTCTGTGATGATGTCCCTGCCGAGTTGCTGCATGCGGTGCTGGCAGACGCGCTGGCCGCGCGCGGTTAACGATCAGGTCAGGGGGCTGCGCAAGGGCGGTCCTGGCCGAAGGGGACGTTGGCGGGAATGACCCAGTGCGGAATCAAGGCCGCAGGCCGCCGCACTATCGGCGGGCCGTCCCGCGGCCTGCCGATGACCTGAAGGCGTGCCAGGCGCTTGAAGTCAGGAATATGCCGCGTGGATAAACTGCATCCCTATAACGCTGGATCGGCAGACCCCGGCCCGCCGATAGCGCGGGCTTTATCCATGTGCGAAGGACTGCTTCAGGCCACGAACAGATGCCCCGCCCATTCCCAATCAGGCCCCCTGACGCGCTTTGGGTGTTGGCCTTGGCGTTGTCAGTCCTGCCATGGCGCGATAGTCGCAATATCCCCGTCGGACCAGCCAAAATGATGCGCCAGTTCATGGATGAACACATGGGCAATCAACGCCCCCAGTTCGATATCCCCCCGTGCAACCCACTCATCCAGAATGGGACGCCGGAACAGCCAGATTGTGTCTGGCTCCATCGGTTGCTCCATCACGGATTTCTCCGTCAGCGGAATACCGCTATACAGGCCCGTCAGCTCGAACGGATTTTCAATGCCCAGTTCCGCCAGCATCGCATCAGGCGCGAAATCGTCAATCTGCACCGCGATATGCGCTGCCGCCTGCCCAAAAGGCGCGGGCAGGGTGGCAAGGGTTCGCGCCACAACCCCCTCAAACACAGTGGCATCGGGCGGCAGGCTTGCGGCCCATAGGGCTGTTTCATCAGTCATGGTGGCGCCTTCGTTCAGACTTGTTTCAAAGCACGGGGCTTGCACTAGGGCAAGGCTTGTGAAAAAGCATGACCCAATCAGGAGGTCTTTTCCATGTCCAAGATCGTCACCCGCTTCGCGCCTTCGCCAACAGGATATCTGCATATCGGGAATTTGCGCACTGCGTTGTTCAACTATCTGATTGCCCGCAAGTCGGGGGGGGAGTTCATCCTTCGGCTGGATGATACAGATCAGGAACGCTCCAAACAGGAATATATCGACGGCATCCAGCAAGATCTGGACTGGCTGGGCATTGGCTGGGACCGCATTGAACAGCAATCAACCCGACTGGACCGCTATAAGGACGCTGCCGACAAATTGCGCACAGATGGCCGTTTTTACGAGTGTTTTGAAACGCCGGGCGAATTGGACCTGAAACGCAAGAAACAGCTGAATATGGGCCGCCCGCCGGTTTATGACCGTGCTGCACTGGACATGGAAGATGCAGCGCGCCTGCGGCTGCGCGCCGAACGCGACGGCTATTGGCGCTTCTTGCTGGACCAGACCCGGATTGAGTGGGATGATGGCATTCTGGGGCCGCTGTCGATTGACGCGGCGTCTGTGTCCGACCCTGTGCTGATCCGCGCAGACGGGCAGGTTCTGTATACACTGGCCTCGGTGGTCGATGATATGGATATGGGGGTCACGCATATTGTGCGCGGGTCCGACCATGTGACCAATACGGCAACGCAAATCCAGATCATTCAGGCGCTTGGCGGCGCGGCCCCGTCCTTCGCGCATCATTCGCTGTTGACCGGTGCGCAGGGGGAAGCGCTGTCCAAACGTCTGGGCACCCTGTCCTTGCGTGATTTGCGCGCGCAGGGCGTAACGCCCATGGCGTTGTTGTCGCTGATGGCGCGGCTTGGGTCCAGCCAGCCGGTGGAATTGCGCGCCTCGCTGGACGAAATATCCGAAGGGTTCGACCTGTCGCAATTCGGGTCTGCGCCCACCAAGTTCGACGCCGAGGACCTGTGGCCGCTGACGCGCGCTGACATGCAATCGCGCCCCTATGACGCGGTTGCCGATCACTTGGCGGGCTTGGGTGTGCCTGCGGATGTGGCGCCGCAATTCTGGCAGGTGGCGCGCGAGAATATTACCCGGCTGGAGGATGTCGGGCCGTGGTGGACATTGTGCCAGCAGGGCGCCGACCCCGTGATCGACCCCGAGGATGCGGATTTCGTAGCCGAAGCGCTGGCATTGCTGCCGCCCCCGCCTTATGGACCGACCGCGTGGAAAGACTGGACCGACGCAGTGAAGGCGCAGACAGGTCGCAAGGGGCGGTCGCTGTTCATGCCCTTGCGCAAGGCGCTGACCGGGCAGGCGCATGGCCCTGACATGGCGGCGCTGATGCCACTTTTGCAACATGTCCGCGCGAAAACCTGACAATCAGCCCAGTCTGACAGGCAGTTTTCATGCAATTCGTTTTTTGAAAAGACATCCCCGCCGCTTGGCGTTAGTGTTTGCCCATCGTGGTGAAGCTTTTGTGCCGGTGGGGGTGTCATGCGTGTTCTGAAGGCGTTTTTGGCTGTCATAGTCGGGCTTGTGGTGCTGGTCGTGGCGGCGCTGTTTTTGTTGCCCTCGGAGCGCATTGCGCAAATTGCCGCCCAGCAATTCCAGACAGCGACAGGGCGCAGCCTGACCATTGATGGCGCGGTGCGGCCCAGTTTTTATCCCGTCATCGGGGCTACGGCGAATGGGATTTCCATTGGCAATGCCGATTGGGCCGATGATGTGCCATTGCTGCGGGCCGAGCAAATGGAAATCGGGCTTGATGTGGCGGCGCTGATGCGCGGTGACATCCAGATAGACCGGATCGTCCTGCAAGCGCCGGTCATTGACCTGCGGCGCAACAGCGATGGGCGCGGGAATTGGGAAATAGCCCTGCGCGCCAGCGCGCCCCCACCTGCAGACATGTCCGCAGACAGTGCCGCCACCACCCGCCCGCGCGCCTTTTCACTGGGGCAAGCCCGCATTCAGGACGGACAGGTGCGGTTCCGCGATGCTGTATCAGGCACCGATATGTCGCTGTCCGCGCTGGCGGCCAGCTTCGCCTTGCCTGCGCTGGACGGGCCTGCCCAAATAACCCTTGGCGCACAGCTCAACAACCAGCCCTTGCAGATTGACCTTGCGACAGACAATGTTGCCCGCCTGATGAGTGGGGCTGTCGTGGGCGTGACCCTTGATCTGGGGCTGGCCGGGGCGCGCGCGCAGTTTGCCGGTCGCGCGGGTCTGGCCGACCTGAGTGTCGAGGGGCGGCTGGATGCCGATATTCCTGCCTTGCGCCCTGTCATGCAAGCCCTTGGCCAAACGGGCGGGGATGTGCCGCCCGCCTATCTGCCGCTGGGGTTTTCGGGGCAGGTGACGCGCACCGCTGATGGCACGATTTACGCCCGCGATGCGCGTCTGGCAGCGGGTGCATTGCGCCTTGATGGGGGCGTTGATCTGGCGCTGGCGGGCGCGCGCCCGAAACTGACAGGGCAGCTTTCGGCTGATGTGCTGGATTTGCGCAGCCCGGGCGCGGCGCGCGCGCCCGCCAGTGCGGCAGGGGGCGCTGCGGGGCAGGGCTGGTCGCGTGATGCGATCGATGCAAGCGCGCTGGGGTTGCTGGATGCCGACCTGTCGCTGGCGTTCAACAGTGTTCAGACAGACATGGTTACATTCGGGCGGTCGCGTATCGGGGTCAGTCTGGACAATGCGCGCGCGGTTCTTGACCTGCGCGAAACCACAGTTTTCGGGGGCCGGCTTTCGGGGCAGTTCGTGGCCAATAACAGGTCCGGCCTGTCGGTGCGTGCGGATCTGGCTGCGCGCGACATATCGCTTTTGCCCATGCTGACGGAACTGGCGGAGTATCGGCGTCTTCAGGGGCAGGCCAATTTGGATATCAATGTCCTTGGGGTGGGCAATTCGGTTCATGCCATCATGAACAGCCTGAACGGCAGCGGCGCAATCCGGTTTGATCAGGGCGAAATCATTGGCTTTGATCTGGCGGGCATGCTGCGCAATCTGGACATGTCTTATATGGGCGAGGGCAACCGCACAGTCTATGACAGTATTACCGGCACCTTCACGCTGGCCGAGGGGGTTTTGCGCAACGATGACCTTGCGCTGTCCGCGCCGCGGTTTTCGGTGGCAGGGCGCGGAACGGTGGCCGTGGGGGCGCGCACGCTGGATTACCGGATCGTCCCCGCCGCCCTGCGCAGCGAAGGCGAGGAGGTCTTGCGCGTGCCGCTGATGATCACCGGCCCGTGGGACGCGCCCCGTTTCCGGCTGGACCTTGAAGCGCTGGCGCGCGAACAGCTGCGCGTGGAACAGGAACGGCTGGAGGATATCGCCCGCGAAGAAGCCCGCCGTCTGGAAGACCGCGCGCGCGAACAGGCCGCAGAGCGCATTGAACGTGAACTGGGTGTGCAACGTCAGGACGGCGAACGTCTGGAAGATACGTTGCGCCGGGGCGTCGAGCAGGAACTGGGCAATCGCCTTCGCGGGTTGCTGGGCGGGAACTGACGCGGTTACGCGCCGCCCAACTCCTTCAGGCCATAGGCCACCCATGCCCCCGCCAAAGCCATCAGCGTAAACAGCGCCAGCGTGACATGTGCCCCGGCCGATGCGGCCAGCGCGCCAAAAATGCCGCTTGCCAACAGCACCCCCCCGATGACGGTGTTCGCTATGGCTGTGTATATCGCCCGCCTGTCCGGGCCCACCATATCCACCAGATAGGTGGACCGCCCCAGCCGCACGCCGTGATGGGCCAGCGCAAGCGCGAACAGCGCAAGCGGCAGCGCCCAGATGGTCTGCGCCAGACCTGCCGCGCTGAACCCCAGCGCCATCAGCATGGCCCCCGCGCCTGTCGCGCCGGTCAGCATCAGCACCTTGCGCGCAGAAATATCGGCCAGCCTGCCCCAGAAATAGCTTGAGACCAGCCCCGCCAGCGCCGATGCCGCGACCAAGGCCCCCAACCCTTCAAGCGCCGCCCCCGCCGCCCCCGATGCCATCACCACCAGATAGGGCGGGGCCAGCGCAGTGGATGTCAGCAACCCGCGCGCCATGATAAAGCGTGCCAGTTGCCTGTCTTCGCGCAAGTAGTGCAGGTTCGCCAGCGCCGCTTGCCACCCGTTTGCGCCCCCGTCGGTGGCGCCGTCCTCTTCTGCCAGCCCCGCGAAAATGCCCGCTGCCGCCATCCATGCCAGTGCCGCCAAGGCCAAGGCCCCCAGAACAATGCCCGCGCGGGCGTCTGAAAACACCATCAGCACCACGGCAAATCCAAGCGTCACCGCCGCAGCCCCGCTGCCCGCCAGCCCGGTAACTGTGCCGCGCCGTGTTTTTGCGATCGTTTTGCCCAGCACATCCTTATAGGCCACCGATGCCACCGACCGTGACAGCGCCACCAGCGCCAGACCGGCCAATATGGTCACGCCCGCCATGGTGCCCGACATCATCACCCCCGCCAGCACCATGATTGCCGCGCCCGCACCCTGGCCCAGTGCCGCCCCCACCCATGCCCATTTGCGCCGCGCCATGGCACGAATGGATGCGGCGGTGAACAGTTGCGGCAACAATGCGCCCGCCTCGCGCAGGGGAACCAGCAGCCCCACCAATCCGGCAGGCGCACCAAGATGGGTCATCAACCATGCCAGAACCAGTTTCGGGTCTGCCAACCCGTCAGCGGCCTTGCTCAGGCCCAGCGCGCTGGCATGGCGCAGGAAATTGGCCGGTTGTTCCTTGCAGGCCGCATCGCTGATGTCCTGACACACCCGCCCGTCATCATGTGATGTCAAGCTCTCCAAGGCGTTTCTTACAGCAGGCCGCATCCGGTCCCTCCGGTCCAATTTGCCACAGTGTAACCTGGATAAACGATGTCAGCTTGACTTTCGTTCCCCCGAAAGCGAAATCAAGCCCCCGACATAACCCGCAACCGGGCGTTCCGTGGGCGCCAGAACGACGAGGAGCACGGCCAATGGCCCAGATTTCCCTTAAATTCCCCGATGGCAATACGCGCGACTTCGCAGCAGGCATAACCGCTGCCGAAGTGGCCGCGTCGATTTCCACATCCCTGGCCAAGAAGGCCATTTCGGCCACTGTGGACGGCGCGCATTTCGATCTGCAATGGCCCATCATGCAAGATGCCAGTATCGCCATTCACACCCTGCAAGATGACACGCAGGCGCTGGAATTGATCCGCCATGATCTGGCGCATATCATGGCGCGCGCGGTGCAGGAAATCTGGCCTGATGTGAAGGTGACCATCGGTCCCGTGCGCGACAAGGGCTGGTTTTATGATTTTGACCGCGCCGAACCCTTCGTCCCCGAAGACCTTGCGCAGATCGAAGCGAAGATGCGCGATATCATCAATGCCCGCGACCCTGTGCGCACCGAAATCTGGGACCGCGCGCGTGCCATCCAGCACTACAAGGACGCGGGTGAGCCGTTCAAGATTGAACTGATCGACCGCATCCCCGAGGGCGAGCCGCTGCGCATGTATTGGCATGGTCCCTGGCAGGATCTGTGCCGCGGCCCGCATCTGCAAAATACCGGGCAGGTGCCCGCAGATGCCTTCAAGCTGATGAATATCGCGGGTGCCTACTGGCTGGGCGACAACACGCGCCCCATGCTGCAGCGCATCTACGGTGTGGCCTTCAAGAACCGCAATGACCTGAAGGCCCATCTCACCATGCTGGAGGAAGCCGCCAAACGCGACCACCGCAAGCTGGGGCGCGAAATGAACCTGTTCCACATGCAGGAAGAAGCCCCCGGTCAGGTGTTCTGGCACCCCAATGGCTGGTCCATCTATACCAACTTGCAAGATTACATGCGCCGCCAGCAGCGTAAGGGCGGCTATGTGGAAGTGAACACCCCCCAAGTGGTGGACCGCAAACTGTGGGAGGCCTCAGGTCATTGGGAAAAGTATCAGGAAAATATGTTCATCGTCGAAGTGGATGAAGACCATGCCCGCGAAAAGGCCGTGAATGCCCTGAAACCCATGAACTGTCCCTGCCATGTGCAAATCTTCAATGTGGGTCTGAAATCCTACCGGGATTTACCGTTGCGCATGGCAGAATTCGGGTCTTGCAACCGCTATGAACCCTCCGGCGCGCTGCATGGCATCATGCGGGTGCGCGGCTTCACACAAGATGACGCGCATATCTTCTGCCGCGAAGACCAGATAGAAGCGGAAACACGCAAATTCATCGATTTCCTCTCCGCGATCTATCGGGATCTGGGGTTTGAGAACTTCCGCATCAAATTCTCGGACCGGCCCGAAACGCGCTCCGGCTCGGACGAGGTGTGGGACAAATCCGAAAACGCCTTACGCGCCGCCACCGAAGCGGCCGGCTACACCTATGAGGAAAACCCCGGCGAAGGTGCGTTTTACGGCCCCAAGCTGGAATTCGTGCTGACCGATGCAATCGGCCGCGACTGGCAATGCGGCACCCTGCAGGTGGATTTCGTTCTGCCCGAACGGCTGGACGCCACCTATATCGGTGCCGATGGTGGCAAACACCGCCCCGTTATGCTGCACCGCGCGGTGCTGGGCAGCTTTGAACGCTTCATCGGCATCCTCATAGAAAACTTTGCGGGTAAACTGCCCTTCTGGCTGGCCCCGCGTCAGGTGGTTGTCGCCTCCATCATCTCCGATGCGGATGACTATTGCCGCGAGGTGCTGGAAACGCTGCAAGCCGCAGGCATCCGCGCCGAACTGGATCTGCGCAACGAAAAAATCAACTATAAGGTGCGCGAGCATTCCGTGGGCAAGGTGCCGGTCATTCTGGCCATTGGTGCGCGCGAAGTGGCCGAACGCACAGTGTCCGTGCGCCGCTTGGGGGAAAACCGCACCTCCACCGAAACCCTCGACGCTCTGGTTGAGACGCTGCGCGTGCAAGCCACCCCACCGGACCTGCGCTGACCTGGCATTTTCATCTTGCCAAAAATACTCATCACAGGGGGCGCTCGCGCCCCCTGTCTTTTTCTATGCAAGAATTTGTTTGACGCCTGCGCCTCCTTCGGCTTATGAATTGAACATTCGTTCAGTTAACGGGGGATTGGCGCATGTTCACAGCCTCAATGAATTTTGACCTTGGCGAGGAGGTGAACGCCCTGCGCGACATGGTTCACCGCTGGGCACAGGACCGCGTCAAACCCATGGCGGCGGAAATTGACCGCACCAACACTTTCCCCGCTGCCCTGTGGCGCGAAATGGGGGATCTGGGGTTGTTGGGAATTACCGTCTGCGAAACCTATGGCGGTGCCAATATGGGCTATCTGGCGCATGTCATCGCGGTGGAAGAAATCGCGCGCGCCTCGGCGTCTGTGTCGCTGTCTTATGGCGCGCATTCCAACCTGTGCGTCAACCAGATCAAACTGAACGGAACAGATGCACAGCGTGACCGCTACCTGCCCAAACTGGTCAGCGGCGAACATGTCGGCGCGCTGGCCATGTCCGAAGCGGGCGCAGGGTCAGATGTGGTCAGCATGACCCTGCGCGCCGACAAGAAAAACGACCGCTATATCCTGAACGGCACCAAATACTGGATCACCAATGGCCCGGACGCCGATGTTCTGGTCGTCTATGCCAAAACTGATGCGTCGGCGGGCAGCAAGGGGATCACCGCCTTCCTGATCGAAAAATCCATGACCGGGTTTTCCACCAGCGCGCATTTTGACAAGCTGGGCATGCGCGGGTCAAACACCGCTGAACTGGTGTTTCAGGATGTGGAAGTGCCCTTTGACAATGTGCTTGGTGATGAAGGGCGCGGCGTGCGTGTCCTTATGTCGGGGCTGGATTATGAGCGTGTTGTGCTGTCGGGCATTGGCACGGGCATCATGGCGGCGTGCCTTGATGAAATCATGCCATACCTGCGCGACCGCCACCAATTTGGCCAACCCATTGGCAATTTCCAGCTGATGCAGGGCAAGATCGCCGATATGTATACGGCCATGAATTCTGCGCGCGCCTATGTCTATGAAGTGGCCAGGGCATGTGACCGGGGCGCGGTCACGCGCGCGGATGCGGCGGCGTGCGTGCTTTACGCGTCCGAACAGGCCATGGTGCAGGCCCATCAGGCCGTGCAGGCCATGGGTGGCGCGGGCTTCATGAATGACAGCGCTGTCAGTCGCCTGTTCCGCGATGCGAAGCTTATGGAAATTGGCGCAGGGACGTCTGAAATCCGGCGTATGCTTGTGGGGCGGGACTTGATGGGGGCAATGGGTTAGGATTGGTCCAGTGCTTGTCAAAAAGGAAAACCCCATGCGACTGATCGGCTGTTTGATCACCCTTATGGCCGCGCCCGCAGCCGCCACAGGCCTGCGCTTTGATGCTACCCCGACCGAGATATGCCTTGCCGACGTGTCAGATGGCGCGCAAAGCTATGAATGCATCGGGCGCGCCGCCACGGACTGCATGAAACAGCCCGGCGGCGAAACGACGGTTGGCATGGGCTTTTGTCTGGATGCGGAACTGAACCTCTGGGACGGTAAACTGAACGGGGCATATCAAGCGCTGCGCGCGGATTTGACAGCACAGGATGCAGGGCGCGGCGATGCGGCCATTTCCCTGTCTGAAAGTGCGCGCGACATGCAGCGCGCATGGATCGGGTTTCGGGATGCGCGATGCAGTTTTGAAGCCGCCCAATGGCATGGCGGCACCGGGGCCAGCCCCGCCTTTTTGGGCTGTGCCATGACCATGACGGCCGAACAAACACTCTATTTGTGGTCCCTGTTGCACGGTGCGCGCTAGCAATGGCGGTTGCATACACCAAAGCGCGCCTGCACAGGTGCCCCGACCGGGCGCGCCGTCACAGGCAATTCCATATCGGGGGAAGGGCATGAAGCTGAGCTCATCTGTCTTGACTGGGTCGGAGGCGTTTCGCGCCAATCAGGCTGCCCATCTTGCCGCGTTGGCCGAAATCAGGGCCGCCCAGACCCTTGCCCAAGCGGGCGGCGGCGAGAAGGCGCGCGCGCGCCACATCTCGCGTGGAAAGATGCTGCCCCGCGACCGTGTTGCCAATCTGCTGGATGCAGGCAGCCCGTTTCTGGAAATTGCCAGCACCGCCGCGCATGGACTGTATGACGGGGCCGCGCCTTGTGCAGGGGTAATCGCGGGTATTGGGCAAGTGTCGGGGCAGGAGTGTATGATCATCTGCAATGATGCCACTGTGAAGGGGGGCACCTACTACCCCATGACAGTCAAGAAACACCTGCGCGCGCAGGAAATCGCCGCCGAAAACCACCTGCCTTGCATCTATCTGGTCGATAGCGGCGGCGCGAACCTGCCCAATCAGGACGAGGTGTTCCCCGACCGCGACCATTTCGGGCGCATCTTCTACAATCAGGCGCAGATGTCGGCCAGGGGCCTTGCGCAGATCGCTGTTGTGATGGGGTCCTGCACTGCGGGCGGGGCCTATGTGCCCGCCATGTCGGACGTCACCATCATCGTAAAGGGGCAGGGCACCATCTTTCTGGCCGGTCCGCCACTGGTCAAGGCGGCAACCGGCGAAGTGGTCAGCGCCGAAGATCTGGGCGGCGGTGACGTGCATACCCGCCTGTCGGGTGTCGCGGATTATCTGGCCGAAGATGATGCCCATGCGCTGGCGCTGGCGCGCCGCGCTGTCAGTTATCTGAACCGCGCAAAGCCCGCGACGGTTCAGTGGCAGACGCCCGAAGACCCTGCCTATGACCCGGATGAAATTTTCGGCGTGGTGCCCGCTGACCTGCGCACCCCCTATGACATCCGCGAAGTGATTGCGCGTGTAGTCGACGGGTCGCGCTTTGACGAATTCAAACCTCGCTTCGGCGACACGCTGGTAACCGGCTTTGCCCATGTCATGGGCTGCCCTGTGGGGGTCGTGGCCAATAACGGCGTGCTGTTCTCCGAAGCCGCGGTCAAAGGCGCGCATTTCGTGGAACTGTGCAGCCAGCGCCGCATTCCACTGGTGTTCTTGCAAAACATCACGGGTTTCATGGTCGGGCGCAAATATGAAAACGAAGGAATCGCGCGCCATGGGGCCAAAATGGTCACGGCAGTGGCCACCACAGCAGTTCCCAAAATCACCATGCTGGTGGGCGGGTCTTTCGGCGCGGGCAATTATGGCATGGCAGGCCGTGCCTATGGCCCGCGATTCTTGTGGACATGGCCCAACAGCCGCATTTCCGTAATGGGCGGCGCACAGGCGGCAGGGGTTCTGGCCAGTGTGAAACGCGATGCATTGGAACGCGCCGGCCAAAGCTGGAGCATGGAAGATGAAACCGCATTCAAGCGCCCCACGATAGAGATGTTCGACCGCCAGTCCCACCCGCTCTATGCCAGTGCGCGGCTTTGGGATGATGGGATCATCGACCCCCGCCAATCGCGGAAGGTGCTGGCCCTGTCCCTGCGCACAGCGCTGAATGCACCCATAGAGGAAACACGCTTCGGGGTGTTCAGAATGTAAAAAAGACGCCTCCGGCGGGAGTATTTGGGGCAAGATGAAACCTGTATCCCTTCATCTTGCGTCAAATACTCCGGGGGGGAATCGCCGCAAGGCGATGGGGGGCAGCGCCCCCCAGCCACAGCAAAGGACTGCGGAGAGATGTTTGACAAGATCCTTGTAGCCAATCGCGGTGAAATTGCCTGCCGCATCATCCAGACAGCGCGTTCCATGGGCGTGCGTTGTGTGGCAGTGTATTCCGACGCGGATGCAGGCGCGTTGCATGTGGAACTGGCTGATCAGGCTGTTCACATTGGTGGACCTGCCTCGCGTGACAGTTATTTGCGCGGCGATGTCATCATTCGCGCTGCGCTGCAGACAGGGGCGCAGGCCATTCATCCTGGTTATGGTTTTCTGTCGGAAAACCCCGAATTCGTTGATGCGGTCGCTGCTGCAGGGCTGGTGTTTATCGGTCCTTCGGCCAGCGCGATCCGCGCCATGGGGTTGAAAGACGCGGCCAAGGTGCTGATGCAGGATGCCGGTGTGCCGGTGGTGCCCGGTTATCATGGCACCAATCAGGACCCTGACCATCTGGCACATGCTGCGGATGCCATTGGCTATCCGGTGCTGATCAAGGCGGTGGCAGGCGGCGGCGGCAAGGGCATGCGGTTGGTTGAGGCGCCGTCAAGCTTCATGGAGGCGTTGGAAAGTGCCAAGGGCGAGGCGGCAACTGCCTTTGGCAATGATGCTGTATTGATTGAGAAATACGTCACCAAGCCGCGGCACATCGAAGTTCAGGTGTTCGGGGATGGGCGGGATGCGGTGCATTTGTTTGAGCGCGACTGCTCGCTTCAGCGCCGCCATCAGAAGGTTATTGAAGAAGCCCCGGCCCCGGGGATGACCGACGAGATGCGTTCGGCCATGGGACAAGCGGCGGTGCGCGCGGCGCGTGCCATTGGCTATTGTGGCGCGGGCACGGTGGAATTCATTGTCGATGGCAGTGACGGGCTGCGCGCCGACCGGTTCTGGTTCATGGAAATGAACACGCGCCTGCAAGTAGAACACCCCGTGACCGAAGCGATTACCGGCGTGGATCTGGTGGAGTGGCAATTGCGTGTCGCGGGGGGGGAAGCGCTGCCATGCACCCAAGACCAGTTGTCGATCACTGGCCACGCCCTTGAGGCGCGGCTGTATGCTGAAGATGTGCCTGCCGGGTTTCTGCCTGCAACGGGGCGGCTGCAGCATTTGCGGTTCAGCGACATGGCCCGCACTGATACCGGCGTGCGCGCGGGCGATGACATAAGCCCGTGGTATGACCCGATGATTGCCAAGATCATTGCCCATGGGCCAAGCCGCGCGATTGCCCTTGCGCGGTTGCGCGCTGCACTGGCGGACACGGAAGTTGCCGGTTCCGTCACCAATCTTGCGTTTTTGGGTGCGCTGACCCGGCATGAGGGTTTTAGCGCGGGTGATGTTGATACAGGGTTGATCGGGCGTGATATCGCGGGTCTGACCGCACAGGTTGCTGTGACGCCTGCCGAATTGGCGGCTGCTGCGGCCTGTGCCACGGGGTTGGCGCAGTTGCGAGACCCGCTTGCGGGGTTTTGCCCTTCGGGGCCGGTCTGGCGTGATCTTGCGCTGACGTATGGCGAGGATGTGCATCACCTGCGGCTTGCTGTGACCGGCCCCGCGCAGGCCCTTGTTGCGGTGTCGGGGGGGCAGGTTGCGGTCAGGGCCTGTGACGGGGGGTATCAGGTGCAAGGGCTGCGCGTGGCTGCGGCCTGTCTTGGGGGGCAGGTGTATCTGTTCGGGGCAACCCCCCGTGTGTTTGCCCTGTCTGATCCGTTATCGCGCCAGACAGGGCAGGGGGCGGGCGCGGATGGCGTGGTTGCGCCCATGCCGGGGCTGGTCAAGGCCGTGTTCGTCAGCGAGGGGGACAAGGTGGACGAAGGCGCGCGGCTGTTGGTGCTGGAGGCCATGAAAATGGAACACACGTTGACCGCCCCCCGTTCCGGCTGCGTGGCAGAGGTTCTGGCGCAAGCGGGTGCACAGGTTGCAGCGGGGGATGCGCTGATCCGGCTGGAGGACGCGCCATGATCCGCCTTTGGCATGTCGCGCAATCGCGGTCCCTGCGGGTGGTGTGGATGCTGGAGGAGATGGGCGCGCAATATGACCTGATCGCGTGCAGTTTCTTTGACCGCTCCTTGCGCGGGGCTGATCATCTGGCACGGTCCCCCGCCGGTCGGGTGCCGGCACTGGAGGTGGATGGGCAGGTGATGTGCGAAAGCGGTGCGATCTTGTTGTATCTGGCGGAATGCCGCGCGCCGCATTTGCGGGTGCCCGAAGGGGCGGCGGGGCGTGCGGCGTTCCTGCAGGGGGTGCATTATGCCGAAACGCTGGGGGCGCATCTGGCCAATCTGACGCAACATCACATTGTCTTGCGCGAGGATGCCATGCGCTCGCCCACGGTCATGCGGCTGGAAGCCATGCGCCTGGAAAATGCCCTGCGCGCCATTGGGCCGGGGTGGGTGGCAGGGGAATTCAGCGTGGCGGATATCGCGCTGGGCTATTCGGTGTGGATGGCGCGGCGTTTTGTGGTGCTGCCAGCGGATGCGGCTGTTTATGCCGATTTGGTTCATGCCCGCCCGGCATTCCAGCGCGCTTTGGTCAAGGATGGGCCGGCGCAGATATACACGCGTGATTTTTATCCGCCACCGCAGGGGTAAACATGACCAATGTTGAAATCTTCGAAGTTGGCCCGCGCGACGGGTTGCAGAATGAACAGCGCCTGATTCCGACAGCGGATAAGGTGGCCTTGGTGGATTGCCTCAGCGGTGCGGGCTTCCGCCGGATAGAGGCTGCAAGTTTCGTCAGCCCCAAATGGGTGCCGCAAATGGCTGATTCCGCAGATGTTCTGGCGCGAATTACCCGCGCGCAAAGGGTGCGCTATGCCGCGCTTGTTCCCAATATGCGCGGGTTTGAAGCGGCCGTGAAGGCCCATGCGGACGAGGTGGCGGTTTTCGCGTCTGCCTCTGAAGGGTTCAGCCGTGCGAATCTGAATTGTTCGATTTCTGAAAGTCTGGCGCGGTTTGTCCCCGTGATGGACGCGGCCCGCGCGGTTGGAATTCCGGTGCGCGGCTATGTGTCTTGTGTCACTGACTGCCCGTTTGACGGTCCTGTTGCACCCGACGATGTGGCGCATGTGGTGGGCGCGTTGCGTGACATGGGGTGTTATGAAATCAGCCTTGGCGACACGCTGGGGCGCGCCACACCGGACCGTATTGCCGCCATGCTGCGCGCTGTGGTGCAGGAAATGCCTGCCGACAAGCTGGCGGGGCATTATCATGATACTGGCGGGTGCGCGCTGCACAATATTGAGGCCTCGCTTGAATTCGGGCTGCGCGTGTTTGATGCGGCGGTGGGCGGGCTTGGCGGGTGCCCATATGCACCGGGCGCGTCGGGGAATGTGGCCACAGAATTGGTGCATGACTGGCTGGTGGCGCGGGGGTGGGACACCGGACTTGACCGCGATGTGGTGGCAAAAGCCGCCCAGTTGGCGCGCGCCATGCAAAAGGGGCCTGCATGATGTTTGACACATTGACCATTGACACAGACGCGCGCGGGGTGGCCACGCTGGCGCTGGCGCGCCCTGAAAAACACAATGCCCTTTCGGCGCAGATGATTGCGGAACTGACGGCCGCCGCCGCGCAACTGGGCGCAGATGACGCGGTGCGCGTTGTGGTGCTGACGGGCACTGGCAAAAGCTTCTGCGCGGGCGGCGATCTGGGCTGGATGCAGGACCAGATGCGCGCCGACACCGCCACCCGCGCGACCGAGGCCCGAAAACTGGCCGACATGCTGGGGGCCTTGAACCGCCTGCCAAAACCCCTGATCGGGCGGGTTCAGGGGCAGGCTTTTGGCGGCGGCGTTGGCTTGATGGCGGTGTGTGATGTGGCCATCGGTGTTCAGGGCGCCAAATTCGGGCTGACAGAAACCCGGCTGGGGCTGATTCCGGCCACCATTGGCCCCTATGTTGTGGCCCGTATGGGGCAGGCCATGGCGCGGCGGGTGTTCATGTCGGGGCGTGTTTTTGACGCTGATGAAGCGGTAGCGCTGGGCCTGCTGGCGCGCGCGGTGCCCCCGCAGGATATGGACGCTGCCATACAGGCCCAGGTGACCCCCTATCTGGCCTGCGCGCCCGGTGCGGTTGCCCGCGCCAAAGCCCTTGTGCAGTATCTGGGCGCGGGCATGCCCCCCGATTCTGTCGACCATTCCATCAATGAACTGGTGTCCGTCTGGCAAACTGCTGAAGCACAAGAAGGCATTGCCGCATTTTTTGACCGCCGCAAACCGCGATGGCAGGCATAAGCTGCCGCCTGCGCGCGGCTTTTCAAGCGCCGCGCGCGTTGTTGCAACGCAGGCTTCGGGCGATGTTAACCTGTAGGGTTTATCCTTCGCACTGCGCCGTGTGTCTGTGCGGTATGCAATAGTATTCAATGCGCGGTTTTTTCCTGCAATCGCTGTGCGGCTTTGGTTGACCCCATCGCCCTACAGGAGTAGAGGAAGGGCAGCCAAGTTGCGGTTCAGGGGGCCAGCGGTCCACAATGTGCCTCTGTTCCCGCGCGAAAAAGGAGCCAAAGGTGGAAGATCTACTTGCATCCTACCTGCCCATTCTGATTTTCCTTGGAATCGCTGTTGTGCTTGGATTGGTGCTGCTTTTGTCAGCAATCATCATCGCAGTGCGCAACCCCGATCCTGAAAAAGTGTCGATTTATGAATGCGGTTTCAACGCATTTGACGACGCCCGCATGAAATTCGATGTCCGATTCTACCTGGTGGCGATCCTGTTCATCATTTTCGATCTGGAAATCGCGTTTCTATTCCCGTGGGGCGTTGCCTTTTCTGAAATGTCCATGACGGCATTCTGGTCGATGATGGTGTTTCTGGGCGTGCTGACAGTTGGCTTTGCCTATGAATGGAAGAAGGGGGCGCTGGAATGGGAGTGATGACCGGGGCGAATACCGCAGGCGCGGACCGCGAAGTTGCCACGCAGGCGTTGAACCGCGAATTGCAGGACAAGGGGTTTTTGCTGACCTCCACCGAGGATGTGATCAACTGGGCGCGCAACGGGTCGCTGCACTGGATGACATTCGGCCTTGCGTGCTGTGCGGTTGAAATGATCCACGTTGCCATGCCGCGCTATGACGTGGAACGCTTCGGCACCGCCCCGCGCGCAACGCCGCGCCAGTCCGACCTGATGATCGTTGCAGGAACGCTGACCAACAAGATGGCACCTGCCCTGCGCAAGGTCTATGACCAGATGCCAGAACCGCGCTACGTCATTTCAATGGGGTCTTGCGCCAACGGGGGCGGATACTACCATTACAGTTACTCGGTTGTGCGCGGGTGCGACCGCATTGTTCCGGTGGATGTTTATGTGCCCGGTTGTCCACCCACAGCAGAAGCGCTGCTATATGGCATCTTGCAATTGCAGCGCAAAATTCGCCGCACGGGCACATTGGTCAGGTAAGGGGTCTGCATATGTCGGATGCATTGAAGGAACTGGCCGGTCAGATCGAACTGCGCATGCCTGATGCGGTTGTCGGTCATGACATCGCATTCGGGGAACTGACGGTCACCACCACGCTGGCGCAACTGACCAAACTGGTGCGCTTTTTGCAAAGCGATGAAAACATGCGGTTTTCAACGCTGATTGACATTACCGCGGTGGACTGGCCCGGCCGGCGCAAGCGGTTCGATATGGTCTATCATTTCCTGTCGATGTATCGCAATCACCGCATCCGGCTGAAGCTGGACGCGGGTGAGCATGACATCGTTCCATCGCTGACGGGCATTCACCCCAGCGCGAACTGGTTTGAACGCGAAGTGTTCGACATGTTCGGCATCCTGTTTTCCGGCCATCCGGACTTGCGCCGCATTCTGACCGATTATGGCTTTCGCGGGCACCCGCTGCGCAAGGACTTCCCGACAACGGGCTACACTGAAGTGCGCTATGACGAATCGCTGAAACGTGTGGTTTATGAGCCTGTGCAACTGGTGCAGGAATATCGCCAGTTCGATTTCATGTCCCCATGGGAAGGCGCGGAATACATCCTGCCCGGAGACGAGAAGAAAGAGGCCGCGACATGATGGATGGCAGCTATACCCCCGATACGCTGACCGATGAACAGCGTATCCGCAATTTCAACATCAATTTCGGCCCCCAGCACCCTGCGGCGCATGGCGTTTTGCGTCTGGTTCTGGAACTGGACGGCGAGATTGTGGAACGCTGCGACCCGCATATCGGCTTGTTGCATCGCGGCACCGAAAAGTTGATGGAAAGCCGCACCTATTTGCAAAACCTGCCGTATTTTGACCGGCTGGATTATGTTGCGCCGATGAATCAGGAACATGCGTGGTGTCTGGCCATTGAACGGCTGACCGGCGTGCAGGTGCCGCGCCGCGCATCGCTGATTCGTGTGTTGTATAGTGAAATTGGCCGCATCCTCAGCCATCTTCTGAACGTCACCACGCAGGCTATGGATGTCGGCGCGCTGACCCCGCCGCTTTGGGGGTTCGAAGAGCGTGAGAAGCTGATGATCTTCTATGAACGCGCCTGCGGGGCGCGGTTGCATGCGGCCTATTTCCGGCCCGGCGGCGTGCATCAGGACCTGCCGCCTGCGCTTCTGGATGACATCGAAACCTGGGCGCATGCCTTCCCCAAGCTTCTGGATGACATCGAAGGCTTGCTGACAGAAAACCGTATATTCAAGCAACGCAATTGCGATATTGGCGTTGTTTCCGAACAAGAAGCGCTGGATTGGGGCTATTCCGGTGTCATGGTGCGCGGGTCCGGGCTGGCTTGGGACTTGCGGCGCGCGCAGCCCTATGAATGCTATGATGAATTCGATTTCAAGGTTGCTGTGGGCAAGAATGGCGATTGTTATGACCGCTATCTTGTGCGCGTGGCCGAGATGCGCGAAAGCACCAAGATCATTTTGCAAGCCATTGAAAAACTGCGCGCCCCCGAAGGGCAGGGGGACATTCTGGCGCGCGGCAAGATTACGCCGCCCAAACGCGCCGAGATGAAAACCTCCATGGAATCGCTGATCCACCATTTCAAACTGTATACCGAAGGGTTCCACGTCCCCGCAGGCGAGGTGTATGCCGCTGTTGAGGCGCCCAAGGGCGAGTTCGGCGTCTATCTGGTGGCAGATGGCACCAACAAACCCTACCGCGCCAAGCTGCGTGCGCCGGGTTATCTGCATCTGCAAAGCATGGATCATATTGCCAAAGGGCACCAACTGGCCGATGTGGCCGCAATCATCGGCACCATGGATGTCGTGTTCGGAGAGATTGACCGCTAATGCTGCGCCGCCTGCACCCAGATCAACCCGCTTCTTTCGCGTTCACGCCCGCCAATCAGGCATGGGCGCAAGCGCAGATCACCAAATACCCCGAAGGCCGTCAGGCCAGTGCGATTATCCCGCTTTTGTGGCGCGCGCAGGAACAGGAAGGCTGGCTGACACGGCCTGCGATCGAACATATCGCAGAAATGCTGGGCATGGCGTATATCCGGGCGCTGGAAGTGGCGACCTTCTACTTCATGTTCCAGTTGCAACCTGTTGGGTCCGTTGCGCATTTTCAAGTTTGTGGCACGCTGTCATGCATGATTTGCGGTGCCGAAAAACTGATTGAGGTGTGCAAGCAGAAAATTGCGCCGCGCGCGCATATGCTGTCGGCAGACGGGAAATTCAGCTGGGAAGAGGTTGAATGTCTGGGCGCATGTTCCAACGCGCCCATGGTCCAGATCGGCAAGGATTACTACGAAGACCTGACCGCCGAAGGGTTTGCGCAACTGATCGATGATCTGGCCGCAGGCAAGGTTCCCACGGCAGGCCCGCAAAACGGGCGCTTTTCGTCCGAACCGCTGGGCGGGGCCACATCGCTGCAGGATTATACTGGCGAGGCGCAGAATGGATCGGTCGCGCTGGCCACGCGCATTGGTGATACCATCAAGCGCATTGATGGAACCGAAGTGCCGTTGCTGACACCCTGGCAGGACAAGCCGGCAGCGGCCAATGCGGTGACGCCCGGCACCATCAAGGAACATGAACCCAAACCGGCCATCTCCACCCCCGTGGATAAAACCGGCGTATCCAAGCAAGAAGCGCAGGCAACCCCCAAGGCCAAACCCGGTGCAGACCCCAAAGCCGCTGAAACTGCCCAACCCGCCCCGCAAATGCTGACGGCGCCACAAGGCACCGCAGATGATTTGAAATTGCTAAAAGGGGTGGGGCCAAAGCTGGAAGGCGTGCTGAACGACCTTGGCGTGTTCCATTTCTGGCAGGTTGCGGTATGGACCCCTGATGATGTGGCATGGGTGGATGACAGGTTGAAGTTCAAGGGCCGGATTGAGCGTGATGGCTGGATTGAACAGGCCAGAATTCTTGCCAATGGTGGCGAGACTGAATTTTCGAAACGTGCCAAGTAGTGTAACAGGATGCGTGTGAATGGCCAAACCTTCTTCCCGCGACATGGCCTTGGCCCGGCAAGCCCGACTTGCCGGCGCGGTCATGGCCGCAACCATTGTGCTGTGGATGGCCGCGCAATGGTTGGGCGGGCGGCTGGGGTGGGACCCGCGCTATTCCTTTCTGATAGATTTCGCCGCGCTGGCAGGGTTCGCCTGGGCGTTGATCGTAACATTCCGCATATGGCGGCACGGCAAGCGCGACAAATGACGCGCAGACAAGGGTAAAGATCATGCTTGACGATCAGGATCGCATCTTCACCAATATTTATGGCATGCATGACCGCTCGCTCAAGGGGGCGATCGCGCGCGGCCATTGGGACGGCACGAAGAATATTTTGCAAAAAGGCCGCGACTGGATCATTGACGAAATGAAACAATCGGGCTTGCGCGGGCGTGGCGGGGCGGGGTTTCCGACCGGGCTGAAATGGTCCTTCATGCCCAAGGAAAGCGACGGACGGCCCGCCTATCTCGTCGTGAATGCCGATGAATCCGAACCCGGCACCTGCAAAGACCGCGAGATTATGCGCCATGATCCGCATACCCTGATTGAGGGGTGCCTGATCGCCAGTTTTGCGATGAACGCGCATACCTGCTATATTTATATTCGCGGCGAATATATCCGTGAACGTGAAGCGCTGCAAAACGCCATTGACGAAGCTTACGAGGCCGGATTGATCGGCAAGAATGCCAGCGGGTCGGGCTGGGATTTCGATCTGTTCCTGCATCACGGGGCCGGGGCCTATATCTGCGGCGAGGAAACGGCCCTTCTGGAAAGCCTTGAAGGCAAGAAAGGCATGCCCCGCATGAAGCCGCCCTTCCCTGCGGGCGCGGGCCTGTATGGCTGCCCCACAACGGTCAACAATGTGGAATCCATTGCCGTGGTGCCCACCATCCTGCGCCGTGGCGGCGCGTGGTTTGCAGGGTTCGGGCGTGCAAACAATGCGGGAACCAAGCTGTTTGCCATTTCCGGCCATGTAAACCGCCCCTGCGTGGTCGAAGAAGCGATGTCGATTACGTTCGAGGAATTGATCGAGAAACATTGTGGCGGCATTCGCGGCGGCTGGGACAATCTGCAGGCGGTCATTCCCGGCGGGTCCTCCGTGCCCTGTGTGCGCGGCGAGAAGATGCGCGATGCGATCATGGATTTCGACTATCTGCGCGGTGAACTGGGGTCGGGTCTTGGGACGGCGGCGGTCATTGTCATGGACAAGCAGACCGACATCATCAAGGCCATCTGGCGGCTGTCGAAATTCTACAAGCACGAAAGCTGCGGCCAGTGCACCCCTTGCCGCGAAGGCACCGGCTGGATGATGCGCGTCATGGACCGCCTTGTGCGCGGCGAGGCCGAGGTCGAGGAAATCGACATGCTGTGGGATGTCACCAAACAGGTTGAGGGGCACACCATCTGCGCGCTTGGCGATGCGGCGGCGTGGCCCATTCAAGGGTTGATCCGCAATTTCCGCGATGAAATCGTCGACAGGATCAAGGCGCAGAAACGCGGTGCATCGGTTCAAGTGGCGGCGGAGTGATGCGATGAAGCCTTCTGTTTCCATAGGGTATGCAGCCAGATCGGCCTTGGCCTGTCTGGGTGTTGCCCTTGTGCTGGCAGGCCCCATTCGCGCCGACGCCATGCAGCAGGCCGATGTGAACGCCGCCCTGCGTGGCAATGCCGATATTTACAACGGTTTGTTCACAGCCGCGTTGATCAAGCATATTGTCGACATTTGCGCGGATTTGCAGGGGCCAAACCGCCTGCAGCGCGTGACCTTCTTTATGGGCTTGTATAATCAGGCGCGTGGCATGGGATTTTCCCGCGCCCAGATTGAAGCTTTCGTGGACGACAAGACCGAACAGCAGCGCCTGCAGGGCGTGGTTGATGGCTACTTAACGCAGACGGGGGTTGACCCGTCGGATACGCAGGCGGTCTGCACCTATGCGCGTGCCGAAATGGCCGACCGTTCCGCACTTGGCCGCAGATTGCGGGAGAGATAACACATGTCAGACCTTCGCAAGATCATCATCGACGGAAAAGAAGTCGAAGTCCCCATTTCCATGACCCTGATTCAGGCCTGTGAACAGGCTGGCGTGGAAGTGCCGCGCTTTTGCTATCACGAACGGCTGTCGATTGCGGGTAATTGCCGCATGTGTCTGGTCGAGGTGGTGGGCGGCCCGCCCAAACCCGCGGCAAGCTGCGCCATGCAGGTGCGCGACCTGCGCCCCGGCCCCGAAGGGCAGCCGCCGGTCATCAAGACCAACAGCCCCATGGTCAAGAAGGCCCGCGAAGGGGTGATGGAGTTTCTGTTGATCAACCACCCGCTGGATTGCCCGATCTGCGATCAGGGTGGTGAATGTGACCTGCAGGATCAGGCCATGGGCTATGGCGTGGATTTTTCGCGCTACCGCGAACCCAAACGCGCCAGCGAGGATATGCAGCTTGGCCCGCTGGTTGAAACCCATATGACACGCTGCATTTCCTGCACGCGCTGTGTGCGCTTCACCACCGAAGTGGCCGGTCAAACCGTGATGGGCCAGACAGGTCGCGGTGAAGATGCGGAAATCACCACCTATCTGGGCGCCTTGATCGATTCGGAACTGGTGGGCAACATTGTGGACCTGTGCCCTGTGGGCGCGCTGGTGTCCAAGCCCTACAGTTTTACCGCGCGCCCTTGGGAATTGACGAAAACCGAAACCATTGACGTGATGGATGCGCTGGGGTCCAACATTCGCGTGGACACCAAGGGCCGCGAAGTCATGCGCATTCTGCCGCGCAACCATGACGGTGTGAATGAAGAATGGCTGTCGGACAAGTCGCGCTACGTCTGGGACGGGTTGCGCCGCCAGCGCCTTGACCGCCCCTATATCCGCGAGAATGGCAAGTTGCGCCCCGCAACATGGCCCGAAGCGCTTGACGCTGCGGCGAAGGCCATGAAGGGCAAAAAGGTGACGGGCCTTGTCGGGGATCTGGCCTCGGTGGAAGCGGCATATGCGTTGAAACTGCTGGTGCAGGGGCAGGGCGGCACGTTGGAATGCCGCGTGGATGGTGCGAAACTGCCGGCGGGCAACCGTTCTGGCTATGTTGGGACGGCCACCATTGAAGATATTGACCATGCGCGCCGGATTTACCTGATCGGCACCAACCCCCGCGCCGAAGCCCCTGTGCTGAATGCGCGCATTCGCAAGGCGTGGTTGGCGGGCGCGGATGTGACGCGTATTGGGGCAGCGATTGACCTGACCTATGACGTGATCGAGGGGGGCACCGACCGCGCTGCGCTGGAAAAACTGGTGGCGTCTGCAAACGCCGATGATCAGGAAACGCTGGTGATTGTGGGGCAGGGCGCGCTGCGTGAAGCTGACGGCGAAGCGGTCCTGGCCCAGGCCATGGCGCTGGCCGAACAAACCGGCGGGCGCTTGCTGGTGTTGCACACTGCCGCCGCGCGCGTGGGTGCGCTGGACCTTGGCTGCGTGACCGATGGCGGACTTGACGCCGCGACCCGGGACGCAGAAGTGATTTATAACCTTGGTGCCGATGAAATCGACATCGCACCAGGGGCGTTTGTCATCTATCAGGGCAGCCATGGGGACCGTGGCGCCCACCGTGCGGACCTGATTTTGCCTGCCGCCGCCTATACCGAAGAACCCGGAATTTTCGTCAATACCGAAGGGCGGCCGCAACTGGCGCTGCGGGCGGGTTTCGCGCCGGGGCAGGCCAAGGAAAACTGGGCCATTTTGCGCGCGCTTTCGACTGAACTGGGTGCCGTGCTGCCGTTCGACACCATCAGCGCCCTGCGCAAGCATATGTCGGGCGCCGTGCCCCATCTGGGGGATATTGACATCGTGCCCGGGAATGCGTGGCAGCCCCTTGGCCCCAAGCCACTGGGCAAGGCCGATTTCCGCTATGCGGTTGATGATTTCTACCTGACCAACCCGATTGCCCGCGCGTCCAGCCTGATGGCCGAACTGTCTGCCATGGCAAAAGCGCGCGGCCAGTCCAAGATCGCAGCGGAGTGATATGAGTGTGGCGCGCCCTTCACATGCCGGGTGTCCTGCTTGCCCTGTCGGGCGGGCTGATGGCGTGTGGCACAACCGAACGGGCACGCGCGCCCATGTCACCGCCGCCGGATGCGCAATATCTGGGCGTGCAAACCCGCCTGCTGGAAGGCGATCTGGTCAGTTTTGTGGTGCGCATGGACGGCGCGCGCGGGCGCGAGGATGTCATCGCCTATACCCGGTGTGCCGCCGCGCAATACACGCTGATCCGTGGCTACAGCTTTGCGCGCCATGTCAGGACAAATGCGACGCAAACCGCTGGCATCTGGCAGGCGGATGGGGTTTACACCATTTCGCCGGACCTGCCGCTTGGGTTGCGAAATATGGATGCAGAGGTGATCGTCGAGGATTGCCACGAACAGGGCATTCCCACAGTCTGAGGAATAGAGGGACGAATGGCTGAATTTCTGGAAACCGGGCTAGGGATCACCGTGTTGATCGTGGCGCAATCGCTTCTGGTGGTTGCATTCGTGATGATCAGCCTTGTCTTTCTGGTCTATGCGGACCGCAAGGTCTGGGCGGCGGTGCAATTGCGGCGCGGCCCCAACGTGGTTGGTCCCTGGGGGTTGATGCAAACCTTCGCGGATGCGCTTAAATTCGTGGTCAAGGAAGTGGTTATTCCGGCGGGCGTGGACCGTCCGGTGTATTTTCTGGCCCCGCTTCTCAGCTTCATTCTGGCGCTGCTGGCTTGGGCGGTCATTCCGTTCAATGACGGTTGGGTTCTGGCAGATATCAACGTGGCGATCCTGTTCGTGTTGGCGATTGCCGGGCTGGAAGTTTACGGCGTGATCATGGGCGGCTGGGCGTCAAACAGCAAATATGCCTTCCTTGGGTCGTTGCGGTCTGCGGCGCAGATGATTTCCTATGAAGTGTCGCTTGGCCTGATCATTATCGGGATCATCATTTCCACGGGCAGCATGAATTTCGGCACTATTGTCGCCGCGCAGGACACGGGCTGGGGCGCGCTGGGGTGGTATTGGTTGCCGCATTTGCCGATGGTGGTGCTGTTTTTCATCTCCTGCCTTGCGGAAACCAACCGCCCCCCGTTCGACCTGCCCGAAGCGGAGTCCGAACTTGTGGCGGGGTTCATGGTGGAATACGGATCGACCCCTTATCTGTTGTTCATGGCAGGCGAATATATTGCCATCTTCCTGATGTGCGCGTTGATTTCCCTGTTGTTTTTCGGTGGCTGGCTGTCGCCAATTCCGGGGTTGCCCGACGGGTTCCACTGGATGTTCATCAAGATGGCGTTCTTCTTCTTCATGTTCGCCATGGTGAAGGCCATCGTGCCGCGCTACCGCTATGACCAGCTGATGCGCATTGGCTGGAAGGTGTTTCTGCCAATGTCACTGGCATGGGTTGTCATCGTGTCATTCCTTGCGAAATTCGAAGTCATGGGCGCGTTCTGGGCCCGCTGGACGATTGGAGGCTGATCATGGGTATGGATTGGGGGCGTGCAATAAAATACACGCTGATGACCGATTTCATCAAAGGCTTCGGGCTGGGCATGCGTTATTTCGTGTCGCCCAAGCCAACGATCAATTACCCGCATGAAAAGGGGCCGCTTAGCCCGCGTTTTCGCGGGGAACATGCGCTGCGCCGCTACCCGAATGGCGAGGAACGCTGCATTGCCTGCAAATTGTGCGAAGCGATCTGTCCTGCGCAGGCCATCACAATTGATGCCGAGCCGCGCGAGGACGGCTCGCGCCGGACAACGCGCTATGACATTGACATGACCAAATGCATCTATTGCGGGTTCTGTCAGGAAGCCTGCCCTGTGGATGCGATTGTTGAGGGGCCGAATTTCGAGTTTGCCACCGAAACGCGCGAAGAACTGTTCTACGACAAGGACAAGCTGCTGGAAAACGGCGCGCGCTGGGAAGCGCAGATTGCCCGCAATCTGGAAATTGACGCGCCTTACCGCTAGCGGTCCGGGGGCCGGAAGTTGTCCGGCATTGCGCGACGGAAAAGATGATGTGTGCGCAAGGCTGCGCGCGACAAGGAAAAAGGGAACCCGAGGGACATGGGTATTGCCGATATCACATTCTATGCATTCGCGGTCACCCTGCTGGGGGCCGGGTTTCTGGTCACCATTGCGCGCAATCCTGTGCACTCGGTGTTGTGGCTTATTCTGACATTCCTTTCGGCAGCGGGCATGTTCGTTCTGCTGGGCGCGGAGTTTCTGGCGATGTTGCTGATCATTGTCTATGTCGGCGCGGTCGCGGTGCTGTTTTTGTTCGTCGTGATGATGCTGGACATTGATTTCGCCGCCCTGAAGGGGGAAATGGCGCGGTATTTTCCCATTGCCAGCATCGTGGGAATTGTGTTGCTGATGCAAATGGCGTTGCTGTTTGGATCATGGCAGGAAGCGGAAACCGCGCGCGACCTGCGGCAGGCGCCAACCCCCGACATTGCGGAAATGCACAACACCAAGGCCTTGGGGATGATTGTGTATGATCAGTATTTCCTGCTGTTCCAGACGGCGGCGTTGATATTGCTGGTCGCCATGATTGGCGCGATCGTTCTGACACTGCGCCACCGCAAGGATGTGAAGCGCCAGAATGTCATGGCGCAGATGCACCGCGATCCTGCCAAGGCGCTGGAATTGAAAGACGTGAAACCTGGCCAGGGGCTGGGGTAAGGCCCGCAAGGGACAACCGATAACGAGGGCCAGCAAGCGGCCCCGACACATACGGAACGAGGGAACCGAATGGTTGGACTTGAACATTACCTGACCGTGGCGGCGGCGCTGTTCGTCATCGGTATTTTCGGGATATTTCTGAACCGCAAGAATATCATCATCATTCTGATGTCGATCGAATTGATGCTGTTGTCGGTGAATATCAATCTGGTCGCCTTTTCCAGCTTCCTCAATGATCTGGTGGGTCAGGTGTTCACGCTGTTCGTGCTGACCGTTGCCGCCGCCGAGGCCGCGATCGGGCTTGCCATTCTGGTGTGCTTCTTCCGCACCCGTGGCACGATCGACGTCGAAGACGTCAATGTGATGAAAGGCTGATCCCATGGCAGTAACGGTTCTTTTTGCGCCACTTCTGGGGGCCATCATCGCGGGGCTGTTCTGGCGCGCCATCGGGGAACGCCCTGCGCAGATCATCTCAACAGCGCTTTTGTTCCTGTCGGCGTTTTTGTCATGGGTTATCTTTCTGGGCCATGATGGCGGTGTGCAGCAAATAACGCTGATGCGCTGGATTGACAGCGGGTCGCTGGTGGGCGACTGGGCCATCCGGCTGGACCGGCTGACGGCGGTGATGTTGATTGTGATCACCACGGTGTCCGCACTCGTGCATCTGTACAGCTTCGGCTACATGGCGCATGACGACAATTTCAAGGATAATGAAAGCTACCGCCCGCGCTTTTTCGCGTATCTGTCGCTGTTCACTTTCGCCATGCTGATGCTGGTGACGGCGGACAACCTTGTGCAGCTGTTCTTCGGCTGGGAAGGGGTGGGCCTTGCGTCTTATCTGCTGATCGGGTTCTATTTCCGCAAGCAAAGCGCAGGCGCTGCCGCGATGAAGGCGTTTATCGTCAACCGTGTGGGCGATATGGGGCTGATCCTTGCCTTGATGGCGATCTACCTTCTGGTCGATTCCATTCAGTATGATGACCTGTTCGCCGCAGCGCCCATGCTGGCCGAAACCACTGTCAGCTTCTTGTGGACAGACTGGAATGCCGCCAACCTGATTGCGTTCCTGCTGTTTGTGGGCGCGATGGGCAAATCGGCACAATTGTTCCTGCACACATGGTTGCCCGACGCGATGGAAGGGCCGACGCCCGTATCCGCGCTTATTCACGCCGCAACCATGGTGACTGCCGGTGTATTCCTTGTGGCGCGTATGTCACCGCTGATGGAATACACCCCGCAGGTCATGGCGTTTGTCGTGCTGATCGGGGCCATGACGGCGCTGTTTGCGGCCACTGTCGGTCTGGTGCAGAATGACATCAAGCGCGTCATCGCCTATTCCACATGCTCGCAACTGGGCTTCATGTTTGTGGCCGCTGGTGTGGGCGTCTATTCGGTGGCCATGTTCCACCTGCTGACACACGCCTTTTTCAAGGCGATGCTGTTTCTGGGCGCCGGGTCGGTCATTCATGGCATGCACCACGAACAGGACATGCGCAATTATGGCGGGCTGAAAGACAAGCTGCCCATGACCTTCTGGGCGATGCTCATTGGCACTTTGGCCATTACCGGCGTGGGCATCCCGCTGACCACCATCGGCTTTGCGGGCTTCGTGTCCAAGGATGCGATCATTGAATCCGTGTTCGCGTCGGGGACCACATACGCCTTCTGGGTCTTGGTGTTCGCGGCCTTCATGACCAGTTTCTATAGCTGGCGGCTTATGTTCCTGACCTTCTGGGGCACCCCGCGCGGCGACAAGCACACGCATGAGCACGCGCATGAAAGCCCACTGGTGATGCTGGTGCCGCTGCTGGTTCTGGCCATCGGTTCAGTTCTGGCTGGCATGGTGTTCTATGGTCCTTTCTTTGGGTCCACAGGGCAGGTGCGCGAGTATTTCGGTGCAGCCATCTTTATGTCGGAAGGGAATAACCTGGTTTCCGAGGCGCATAATGTCCCCGGCTGGGTCAAGGTATCGCCCTTCATTGCCATGGTACTGGGGCTGGGGCTGGCGTGGATGTTCTATATCCGCGACACGTCGCTGCCCAAACGTCTGGCGGACACCTTCCCCGGTGCCTATCAGTTTTTGCTGAACAAATGGTATTTCGACGAAGTCTATGACTTCCTGTTCGTGCGACCTGCCAAGGCGCTTGGACAGTTTCTGTGGAAAAAAGGTGATGGCAAGGTCATCGATGGCGGGATCAACGGGTTGGCCATGGGCATTATCCCGTTCATCACACGCATCGCTGGCCGCGCGCAATCGGGATATGTTTATCACTATGCTTTCGCAATGGTTCTGGGGATTGTCGTGATCGTTACCTATGTCACACTGGCCGGGGGGGCGCAGTAATGCTGAACCTGCTGTCGATTATCACCTTCACTCCGGCCATTGCTGCCGCCATTCTGGCAATTTTCCTTCGTGGCGAGGATGAGGCGTCCCAGACCAATGCCAAATGGGTGGCGCTGGTTGCCACATTGGCCACATTCGCGGCGTCGCTGATCCTGCTGGTGGGGTTTGATCCGCAAGATACCGGCTTCCAGTTTGTGGAAGAACATGACTGGATCATGGGCTTCACCTACAAGATGGGGGTGGACGGTATCTCAATCCTGTTCGTGATGCTGACCACGTTCCTGATGCCCATAACAATTGGGGCGTGCTGGAATGTGTCGCACCGGGTCAAAGAATACATGATCGCGTTCCTGTTGCTGGAAACGCTGATGATCGGCGTGTTCACGGCGCTGGATCTGGTGCTGTTCTACCTGTTCTTCGAGGCGGGACTTATCCCGATGTTCCTGATCATCGGCATATGGGGCGGCAAGGAACGCATTTACGCGGCGTTCAAGTTTTTCCTCTATACCTTCCTTGGGTCGGTGCTGATGCTGGTTGCGATGATCGCAATGTATGTGGATGCGGGCACAACGGACATTCCCACGCTTCTGGGCCACCAGTTCAGCACAGAAACCTTCAGCCTGATGGGCTGGCAGGTTGTTGGCGGCATGCAAACACTGCTGTGGCTGGCGTTTTTCGCGTCTTTTACTGTGAAAATGCCGATGTGGCCGGTGCATACATGGTTGCCTGACGCCCATGTGCAGGCCCCTACGGCGGGGTCGGTTGTGCTGGCGGCGGTGCTGCTGAAAATGGGGGGATACGGGTTCTTGCGGTTTTCGCTGCCCATGTTTCCTGTGGCCAGCGACATTTTCGCGCCGCTGGTGCTGTGGCTGTCCGCGATTGCGATTGTCTATACCAGCCTTGTTGCGCTGATGCAGACCGATATGAAGAAGCTGATCGCCTATTCGTCAGTTGCGCATATGGGCTTTGTGACAATGGGTATTTTCGCGGCCAATCAACAGGGCGTTGATGGTGCCATCTTCCAGATGATCAGCCACGGGTTTATTTCCGGCGCGTTGTTTCTGGCGGTGGGCGTGATCTATGACCGGATGCACACACGCGACATTGCCGCCTATGGCGGGCTTATCAATCGAATGCCGGTTTATGCTGCGGTGTTTTTGCTGTTCACCATGGCGAATGTCGGCCTGCCGGGCACATCGGGCTTTGTGGGCGAATTTCTGACATTCATGGCGGTGTTTCAGGTCAACACCTGGGTTGCGTTTGTCGCGGCGACGGGGGTTATCCTGTCTGCGGGCTATGCGCTGTGGCTGTTCCGCCGCGTTGTGATGGGCGAACTGATCAAGGAGTCGTTGAAGGGTATCAAGGATATGGACCGCCGCGAGAAGGCGCTGATTGTTCCGTTGATCGCTATGACGCTGATCCTTGGCATCTATCCCCCGCTGATCACTGATATTATTGGCCCTTCGGTTTCGGCATTGGTCGAAGGGCATTCGCTGGCGTTGCAGGCTTATGAAGCTGCATCCCAGCTGGCACAGAACTGAAAGGTCCCGCAATGATCGGAGCTGATCTTTACACAGCCCTGCCCGAAATCGTCCTTGCGCTGTTTGCAATGGCGGCGTTGATGGTGGGGGTCTATGGCGGCAAGGACAAGCTGGCCGAACCCATTTTATGGGCCACGGCGGCGTTGATGGTGTTGCTGGCGCTGTATTCCGGCGCGCAGGGGCTGGATGTGAAAACCGCGTTCAACGGCATGTATATTTCCGACCCGTTCGCGCAATTTTCCAAGATGGTGGTTCTGCTGTCGGCGGCGGTTGTGCTGGTTATGGGCCAATCCTACATGCTGGCGCGCGGGTTGTTGCGGTTTGAATACCCGATCCTGATTGCGCTGTCGGTTGTCGGCATGATGTTGATGGTGTCGGCGGGCGACCTGATCGCGCTGTATATGGGGCTGGAGCTGCAATCTTTGGCACTATATGTTGTGGCCACAATGAACCGGGATTCCACGCGCTCGACCGAAGCGGGGTTGAAATACTTCATCCTTGGGTCGCTGGCGTCGGGCTTGTTGCTGTATGGCGCGTCGTTGACCTATGGCTATGCGGGAACCACGCTGTTTGCGGGCATCATCAGCACCATTTCGACCGACGGCATGTCCGTGGGCCTGATGATGGGCATGGCGTTCATGCTGGCGGGGCTGGCGTTCAAAGTGTCGGCGGTGCCGTTCCATATGTGGACGCCTGATGTCTATGAAGGGGCACCTACACCGGTGACAGCCTTCTTCGCCACAGCGCCCAAAGTGGCGGCCATGGCGCTGGTTGCGCGGGTTGTGCACGAAGCCTTCGGGGTGGTGCCCGGTGACTGGTCGCAGATCATTGCGTTTCTGGCGGTTGCGTCCATGTTCGTGGGGTCCATTGCCGCGATCGGGCAGCGCGACATCAAGCGCCTGATGGCCTATTCGTCCATCACGCATATGGGGTTCGCGCTGGTCGGGCTGGCGGCGGGCACAGCGCAAGGTGTGCAGGGCATGCTGGTCTACATGGCGATTTATGTGACCATGAACATAGGTGTTTTTTCGTTTATCCTGACCATGTCGCGCGATGGCAGGCCGGTGACGGATATTGACAGCCTGCGCCAGTACTCCAAATCTGAGCCGCTGCGCGCATTGGCCTTGCTGGTGCTGATGTTCAGCCTTGCGGGTGTGCCGCCGCTGGTGGGGTTCTTTGGCAAGTTCTATGTGCTGTGGGCCGCCGTGCAGGCCGGTCTGACATGGCTGGCGGTTGCCGGTGTCGTTGCGTCGGTGATCGGGGCATTCTATTATTTGCGCATCGTGTATTTCATGTATTTCGGTGAAACCACCGAACCGCTGGACAGCGTGCGTGCGCCGGTTCAGGCCACGTTGCTGGTCGTGTCTGCTGCGCTGATGGTTCTGGGGGTTATCAACCTGTTCGGAATCGAAGGCATGGCGGCACTTGCGGCAGAAGCCCTTGTCAAATAGCTGGCCAAGCGGGGTAGGGCGCCTTGTCCTGCCCGAAGTTGACAGCACAAATGCGCAGGCTGCCCGCATGGCGCAGGACCTTTCGGGGCCGTACTGGATTATGGCCTTGCGTCAAACCAAGGGGCGCGGGCGGCGCGGGCGTGACTGGCACGACCCCCAAGGAAATTTTGCCGCCACCTATGTCAGTCGCCCCGGCGGGGCGGTTGAACAGGTGGCGCAACGGTCCTTCGTGGCGGCGCTTGCCGTGCATGACGCGCTTGTCGACGTCACTGCGCGCCCCGGAAGTTTCGCGTTGAAATGGCCCAATGACGTGTTGCTGAACGGCGGAAAGCTTGTCGGTATCTTGCTGGAAAGCATTGGACAGGGCGCGCAGGTCGGCCATTTGGCGGTGGGGATTGGCGTGAACCTGCTGCATGCCCCCGAAGGCGAGGGTGGCGCGCTTCGCCCCGTCAGCCTGCTGTCGGAAACTGGTATTTCCGTGACACCAGATGAATTTCTGGACGCGCTTGCCCCTGCCTTTGCCAAATGGGAAAATCAGCTTGTCACCTTTGGTTTTGCGCCCATACGTCAGGCATGGCTGAACAAGGCCGCCCGACTGGGGGAACGCATTGTTGCGCGCACTGTGCACGATAGTCACGAAGGCACATTCGAGGGGATCGACGCCACAGGCGCGCTTTTGCTGCGCACCGCGCAGGGCCGGCGTATCATTCCCGCCGCAGATGTGTTTTTCTGAACATGAAAGGGCGGCAGAATGCTTCTGACCATTGATTGCGGCAATACAAATACTGTGTTCGCAGTGTGCGATGGGACGCAGTTTCTTGCGACATGGCGCACCGCCACCGAAGTCACGCGCACCGCAGACCAGTATTATGTCTGGCTGTCCACCTTGATGAATATCAAGGGGGTGGAGCTTGATATCACGGATGTGATCATTTCATCAACTGTGCCGCGGGTGGTTTTCAACCTGCGCGTGTTATGTGACCGCTATTTCGGGTGCCGCCCGCTGGTGGTGGGCAAGCCCGACTGCCTGTTGCCGGTGCCGCCCCGCGTGGACGAAGGCGTGCGCCCCGGCCCTGACCGGCTGGCCAATGCCGCTGGCGCGTTTCACCGCCATGGCGGCGATGTGGTCGTGGTGGATTTTGGCACGGCCACGAATTTTGATGTGGTCGCCCATGACGGGGCCTATGTGGGGGGGGTCATCTCTCCGGGGGTGAACCTGTCGCTGGAAGCGTTGCATCAGGGCGCGGCGGCGCTGCCGCATGTTGATATTTCACGCCCCGACAAGGTGATTGGCACCGACACGGTGACCTGCATTCAGTCGGGCGTGTTCTGGGGCTATATCGGCCTGATCGAGGGGATAACGGCGCGCATCCGCGCGGAATATGGCCGACCGATGAAAATTATCGGCACAGGTGGGCTTGCGCCGCTGTTCGCGCAGGCGCAAACGCTGTTTGACACGGTCGAGGATGATCTGACATTACATGGCCTTTGCGTCATTTACGACTATAACAAGGCCAATAGCAGTATACAGGAGCGGGCATGAGCAAAGACAGGCTGATCTATCTTCCCCTTGGTGGCGCAGGCGAGGTGGGCATGAATGCCTATGTCTTCGGCTATGGGCCAAAGGGGCGCGAACGCCTGATCCTTGTTGATCTGGGTGTAACCTTTGCGGATATGGCGTCCAGCCCCGGCGTAGACCTTATCATGCCCGACCTGCGCTGGCTGGAAGACCGGCGCGACCGTCTGGAAGGGATCATCATTACCCATGCGCATGAAGACCATGTCGGCGCAGTCGGGCAATTGTGGCATAAGCTGAAAGTGCCGGTCTATGCCCGCGATTTTACCGCGCGGATTGCACGGCTGAAAATGCAGGATGCAGGCCAGGACCCCGAACAAGTGATTACCGTAGGCAAGGCCCCCGAAGCCCTGGAGCTTGGCCCCTTCCGGGTGCAACTGTTCCCGGTGGCGCATTCCCTGCCCGAGGCATCTGGGGTGGTGATTGACACGCCTGCGGGGCGCGTCGTGCATTCCGGCGATTTCAAGGCCGACCGCACCCCCGGCGTGGGCGAGCCGCATGACCCCGAATTGCTTGCGCAGATCGGGCGCAGCGGCGTCAAGGCGCTGCTATGTGACAGTACGAATGTCATGAACAAGCACGCGGGCCGGTCCGAGGCCAGCTTGACAGACCCCATTGCCCAACTGATGCGCGACGCGCGCGGCATGGTTGTGGCCACGACATTTGCATCAAATGTGGCGCGGTTGAAAACGCTGGCTGTTGCCGCGCATGAAGCGGGGCGGTCTGTGTGTCTGATGGGGCGGGCCATGTTGCGCATGACGCAAGTGGCGACGGAAGCCGGTATCCTGAAGGATTTTCCACCCACCATAAGCCCCGAAGCTGCCAAAGATGTGCCGCGCGAAAACCTGTTGCTGATTGTCACGGGCAGTCAGGGCGAACGGCGTGCGGCATCGGCGCAACTGGCGCGCGGCACTTATATGGGCCTGAACATGAAAGAAGGCGATACGTTTCTGTTTTCGTCCATGACAATTCCGGGCAATGAACGCGAAGTGGGGCGTGTGGTCAATGCGCTGTCGCAGATGGGCGTTGATGTGCTGGATAATTCCGAACGCCTGTATCATGTGTCAGGCCATGCCAACCGCCCCGATCTGGAAGCGATGCATGACCTGATCCAACCGCAGATTCTGATCCCCATCCATGGCGAACACCGCATGTTGCATGAACACGCGAAACTGGCCATCGCGCGGGGCATGCAATCCATGGTGGTGCCGAACGGGTCCGTTGTGGACCTGAGCGGCGACGCGCCGGTTCTGGTGGATGAGGTGGAAACCGGCCGTGTCTATCTGGATGGCAGCCGCATGATCGGGGCGATGGACGGGGTTGTGCGCGACCGTATCCGCATGGCGATTGGCGGGCATGTGTTTGTGACGCTGATCCTGGATGAAGAAGACGATCTTCTGGGCGACCCATGGGCCGAGATTGTCGGGCTTCGCCCGACGGGCAAGGGCGGTGCGCCGTTGAATGAAATCATTGAAGAAGAACTGGCGCAGTATCTGGAACGCGCGGGGGCCAAGACGATGGCCGATGATGACAAACTCAATGACGGGTTGCGCCGCGTGGTGCGTCAGGTCACGATGGAAGAAATCGGCAAGAAACCCGAAGTCACCATTGTTGTCAGCCGCCTGATGAACGACTGATGCGCAGGGCGGATGGGGGGCAAAGCCCCCCACCGCGCGGTGCCAGATTTTTTTGGATATTTGAACCAGAATGAAAAACAGGTTGTGCGGGATGCGTATGATCGCACAACATTATTTCACAAAGATCTCTCTTGGGGTGTTGCACAGCAATTCTGGCCCGTTTTCAGTGATAAGGACAGGTTCGGTAATTTCCAGCCCCCCATCGTCCAGCCAAAGTGCGGGCATGAAATGAAGCACCATGCCCGGTTTCAGTTCCGTCATGGCCCCGCTGCGCAAGGACAAGGTGCGTTCGCCCCAATCGGGCGGATAGCTGAGCCCAATAGAATATCCGCAGCGGTTGTCCTTGGCAAAGCCCTTTTTGTTCAGTGTGACATTGAAGGCGATGGCCACATCTTCGGCGCGCGCACCGGCCCGGCAATAGGCAAGCCCCGCTTCGGTGGCTTCAAGAACGGCGTCTTCGGCGCGGCGATACATGTCTGGCACTGTGCCGAAAAACAAGGTGCGCGATTGCGGGCAATGGTAGCGCCGGTGCACCCCGGCGATTTCGAAGAATGTCGCTTCGCCCGCGCGCATGGGCCGGTCATCCCATGTCAGATGTGCCGCTGTGGCATCCAGCCCTGACGGGGCCATGGGCACAATCGCGGGATAATCCCCCCATTGCCCGTCTGCGCCCTGAATGCCCGCGCGGGTGATTTCGGCCACCAGCATATTCTTGGGCATGCCCGGTTCGGCCACGTCCAGAATAACCTGATGCATGCGTTCCACGATGCGCGCCGCACGGCGCATATACAGCAATTCCGACTCTGATTTGATAAGCCTTTGCCAGTTGACCAGCCCTGTGGCATCGACAAACCGCGCGTCGCCCAGATGGTTGACGAGGGTTTGGTGCGCGGCGGCGGAATAATAGTAATTGTCCATCTCGACCCCGATCCAGCCGGTATTCCAGCCCCGATCGATGATCAGCGCGGACAGCGCTTCCATTGTATGTTTTTGGGGGTTCTGAACATAGCTGTCATCATAGGGAACGATATTTGCGCTATCTTTCATGAACACAGTGCGGCGGGCGCCGGGTTCATCAATGCCGCGCCCCCACCAGACAGGTTCGCCCTCCATCGGCAAAAGCACAGCCTGATGCACATAGAAAGACCAGCCGTCATAGCCCGATATCCAGTTCATGTTGGACGGGTCCGAGATGATAAGCAGGTCAATCCCGCGTTTGGACATGTCGGCGCGTGTCTGGGCAACGCGGGCTTCGTATTCGGCATCGGTGAAATTGGGGTTGGTGGTGGTCATGGGCGCGCGAACCTTGGACAGGGCGGAAAACGCCCCTTTTCCGGGGGTTTACCCGACGGAAAAAGGGGGAGAACGTGTTACAATGGCCCGGTGACAGCGTTAAGGGCGTCAACCGTGACATCCACCACCTGATCAATTTCAGCGCGGGTGATGCATAGTGGCGGGGCGAAGCCGATAATTTCGCCTTGGGGCATGGCGCGGGCGATGACATTGCGCTTGGCCATTTCACCCACGACGCGCGCGGTCACCTTGTCGGTGGCGTCAAAATCGGTGCCGGTTGCGGGGTCATGCTGCAATTCGACAGCGGCCATCAACCCTTCACCGCGCACATCGCCCACGAAACGGTGGGACGCAAGCGCGGTTTTCAGCGCCTGCTGGACATACGCGCCCGTGTCGCGGGCATTTTGCACCAGCCCCAGATCATCCACCAGTTTCAGGTTGGCAACCCCCGCAGCCGCGCCGATGGGATGCGCCGAATAGGTCCAGCCATGCCCGAATGGCCCGAATTTGTCTGTGCCCTCTTCCAGCACCTTGAACAGATCATCACTGACGATGGACCCTGACAAGGGCGCATAGGCGGATGTCAGCCCCTTGGCGATGGTAATGATGTCAGGCGTGATGCCGTAATGTGTGGACCCCATCATGGTGCCCAACCGGCCAAATCCCGTGACGACCTCATCCGCGATGAGCAAGATGTCATGCTTTTTCAGGATGGTCTGGATGGCGTCCCAATACCCGGCGGGCGGGGGGACAATGCCGCCTGTGCCCAGGATCGGTTCCCCGATAAAGGCCCCGATTGTGTCCGCGCCTTCGCGGTCTATCAGCGCTTCCAGTTCGGCAGCGCAATGGGCGGTGAAGTCTGCTTCGGACATGTCCTTGCGCGGGCGGCGGAAGTAATAGGGCGCTTCGGTATGGACGACCTCGGACAGGGGCAGGCCGAATTTGTTGTGAAACGGCGTCAGCCCCGTCAGCGACCCCGTAATCAGGCCCGACCCGTGATAGCCGCGCCAGCGCGAGATGATCTTGCGCTTTTCGGGGCGGCCCAGCACGTTCTGGATATACCAGACAAGTTTCACGTTGGTTTCATTGGCATCCGACCCGCCAAGGCCGAAATAGACCTTGTTCATATGCGCGGGCGCGCGGTCTGCCACCATTTTGGCCAGCGTGATGGACGCTTCGGTGCCGTGGCCCACATAGGCGTGGTAATAGGACAGCTCATGCGCCTGTTTGGAAATCGCTTCGGCAATTTCCGTGCGCCCATACCCTACATTGACGCAATACAGCCCTGCGAAAGCGTCCAGCAGGCGGTTTCCGTCGCGGTCCTCAATGAAGACGCCGCTGCCGGTTTTGACAATGCGGTTCGCGCTTTCCCCGCGCGCATGCTGGCCAAACGCCGTTGAAGGGTGCAGAAAATTCTCGCGGTCCCACTGGCTGAGTTGATCATTGGTAAGCATGGCACTTCCTTTCCTCTGCCCCGCATGGGGCGCATTCCTGTGTCGCTGTCGGGGGTGCGGGAAGGTGATTCGTCCCCGTCTTGACCCCAACCTGCCGGAGGGGGCGGGGTATTGTCAAACAATGTTGACGCCGCAGCGCAGAACCGCGCCACGCCGATGCAGCCTTGGGCGGCTTGCGCTAGCGTTTCTGCCCCTTAGGCGTCAGGCGGTAGCTGCCTTCGGGCAGGTCCAGCGCCGCGCCCAGATCCCGCAATTGCGTGATGGACAGCGTGATCACCACATCATCATCGCGCTGCGGGTCAAACTGGCGCAAGGTCACGCAATCTTCAAAGGCTGTTATAATGATATCCTCGCGCAATTCTTCCTCGCGCGGGGCGCCTTCGTCCACAAGGGTGACTATTGTGGCGTCAAAATCGTGTTCAATCGTAAACATGCGCCAAGCCTAATGCAGGGTTTGGCGCATGAAAAGATGAAAACCGCGCCTAGCGCTGGCCTGAAAACCGTTCTTCCCAATCCGCGCGGTTTTCATCGGTGATTTTGGTAAACAAGACTTCGGGCACGCTGAAGGCATGGCCCGCGTCAAGATGGGCCAGTGCATCGGCCAGGCTGTCGGGCCAGGACCAGTCATTACAGTGCATACCGGTCATCATGCTGGCGGCCGCATCAGGGATGAAGGGGCGCGAAATGATGGCGTAGAACCGGATCAGGTTCAGCGCCAACCGGATTTGCGCAGCTGCCTGTTCAGGGTCGGATTTGAAGGTTGACCACGGCGCTGCATCCTGCAGATATTCATTTCCCAAAACCCAAAGCGCGCGCAACTCTGCGGCGGATTTGCGAATTTCCATCGCTTCCATATGCGTTTCATAGGCGCGCAGGCGCGTTGTCAGCGCATCCATAAGCGCGGTTTCGCGCGTGCCGAAACTGCCGCCCGCAGGCACGGTTTCGCCAAATTTGGACCGGCAGAATTTTGTCACGCGGCTGACCAGATTGCCCAGCACATCTGCCAGATCCTTGTTGACGCTCGCTTGGAAATTTTCCCATGTGAATTCAGAATCCGAACTTTCGGGGGCATGGGACAACAGCCACCAGCGCCAGTAATCAGCGGGCAGAATGCCCAACGCCTGATCCATGAACACGCCGCGCCCTTGCGATGTGGAAAATTGCCCACCATCATAATTCAGATAATTGAAGGACTTGATGTAATTTACCAGTTTCCACGGCTCGCCCGAACCCATCAGCGTTGCAGGGAAGCTAAGGGTGTGGAACGGCACATTGTCCTTGCCCATGAATTGCACATATCGAACATCATCCGCGCCAAGGTCCGTGCGCCACCAGCGCTGCCACGCGGCATCATCAAGGCCCTGCGCATCGGCCCATTCTGCCGTGGCGGCAATATATTCAATGGGGGCGTCAAACCACACATAGAACACCTTGCCTTCCATGCCCGGCCAGTCCTGCGTGCCGCGCTTGACGGGAATTCCCCAATCCAGATCGCGGGTTATGCCACGGTCTTGCAAGCCGTTTCCGTCATGCAGCCATTTTTTCGCAATCGAGGTGGTCAGCACCGGCCAGCCGCGCTGGCTGTCGATCCAGGTGTCCAGCTGGTCACGCATGTTCGATTGCCGCAGGAACAGATGCTTGGTTTCGCGCACTTCCAGATCGGTGGAGCCGGAAATGGCGGAACGCGGGGCAATCAGGTCGGTCGGGTCCAGTTGTTTGGTGCAGTTTTCGCATTGATCACCGCGCGCGCGGTCATAGCCGCAATTGGGGCAGGTGCCCTCAATATAGCGGTCGGGCAGGAAGCGGCCATCGGCATTGGAATAAACCTGTTTTTCCGATACTTCCGAAATCAGGCCCGCATCGGCCAGTTTGCCTGCCAGATGCTGCGTCAGCATGTGGTTGCGCTGACTGGAGGACCGCCCGTAATGGTCAAAGGACAGGCGGAACCCGCGCGCCAGTTCGGCCTGCACATCATGCATTTCGGCGCAATACTCTGCGACGGGTTTGCCCACCTTGGCGGCGGCCAGTTCCGCGGGGGTGCCGTGTTCGTCGGTGGCGCAAATGAACATCACTTCATGCCCGCGCGCGCGGCAATAGCGCGCATACAGGTCCGCCGGAAGCTGGCTGCCGACAAGATTGCCCAGATGTTTGATGCCATTGATATATGGCAGGGCCGAGGTGATCAGAATTCGCGCCATGATGGTCCCCGTTCATGCAAATTTGCCCCCGTTTAGTGCAATTCCGCGCCAAGGGGAAACGGGTTTTATTTTTTACCTTTCTTCGCAGCGGGCTGGGATTGTGCGGGTTGATCCAGACATGCCGCCAGTTTGGCAAAGGCCTGGCGTATTCCGCCGGGTGCGGCTTCGCCGACAAACGCATCCAGTCCCGGCCAGACCTTGATGGCGCGGTCCACCAGCGGGTCAGACCCCGCTTCATAGAGGCCCGCCTGAATCATCATTTCCGCGCGGTCATAGGCGCCCAGAATACGCCGCGCTTCGGAAATGCGGGCGTTTTCTTCTGGTGTCGCGGCCTTTGGCAAGGCGCGGCTGACCGACCGCAGCACGTCAATGGCCGGAAAACGCCCGCGTTCGGCAATGGCGCGGTCCATGATTACATGCCCGTCCAGCACGCCGCGCAGAATGTCGGCCACGGGTTCTTCCATATCGGACCCTGCCACCAGAACCGTAAAGATTCCGGTAATTGCGCCCACCCCGTCCAGACCGGGGCCTGCGCGTTCGGCCAAGGACATGATCTGATGTGCTGTTGACGGGGGAAACCCGCGCAGGCTGGCATCTTCGCCACCCGACAGGGCGACCTCGCGGTGGGCTTCGGCCAGGCGTGTAATACTGTCGGCCAGATACAACACCTGTTTGCCTTGATCGCGGAAATGTTCGGCCACGCACATGGCCGCGGCGGCGCAGCGCCTGCGCGTCAGCGGCGGCTGGTCCGATGTTGCGGTGACGACGACCGAACGCGCCAACCCTTCGGGGCCAAGCACATCTTCGATGAAGTCGCGCAATTCGCGCCCGCGTTCCCCGATCAGCGCGATAACCACGACATCCGCTTGCATGTTGCGCGCGAAATTGCCCAGCAACATGGATTTGCCAACGCCCGAGCCCGCAAAAAGGCCGATGCGCTGCCCCTCGACCAGTGGCAGAAGGGTGTTGAAAACTGCCATTCCGGTGTCCAGCCGCGCCCCCAGCCGGCCACGTCTGGCAGGGTCCGGCGGGGTCTGGCGCAGTGCGCGCGCGGCGGGGCCTTGCAACAGGGGGCGGCCGTCCAGCGGTTGGCCATAGGGGTCAATGATGCGGCCCAGCCAGCTGTCATCGGGGGCCAGCCCGCGCGGGCCAATCAGTTCCGCCCGGTCCCCGATGGCCAGCCCGTCGCACGGCCCGTCGGGCAGGGCAATCACGTCGGTTTCCGTCATCCGCAGGATTTCCGCGTAAACCTGCGTCCCTGCTTGGGTGGTGACTTTCAGCCAATCCCCGATTCGCGCCTCGCCAACCAAACCTGCTATGCCAAGGGACTGCCCGTCAATCCGCGTGATCCGGCCGGAAATGCGGACAATACGCAGGTTCATGACTTCTGCACGAAGTGAATCCAGGTGATTCATTACATTCCTTTCGCGGCTTCTGCCGCTTTTGCGTGGTCTGGTTACCGATCCTTAAGCGAATCAGTCTTAAGGATGAGTGTATCCAAATGACGGGAGAAGCCCTCATGTTCGAATTACCTGATGTCATGCGCATGGCGCAGCAAATGGCACGCCACGCTGCCGCACGGCAGGTGGTGATATCCGAAAATGTCGCCCATGCCGACACGCCCGGCTATCAGGCGCGCGATTTGCCCAGCTTTGGTGATGTTATCGGCAATGGCCTGTCCATGCGTTCAACGCGGGCGGGCCATTTCGGGTTTGGTGCGGCCGGTCCGGAAGTGTCGGCACGCGTTGACACCACCGCCACATCGCGTTCCCCCAACGGCAACACTGTGTCCCTTGAACAGCAGATGATGCGCGCTGCTGAAACCCGGCAAAGCCATGACATGGCGCTGTCGGTCTATGCTTCGGCGCGCAATATCCTGCGCAAGGCACTTGGAAATTAGGGGGGCGCAAAATGGCTGATCTGTTCGGAATTTTTTCTGTCGCGGCATCGGGGATGGAGGCGCAGTCGCGCCGCATCCGGCATGTGTCGGAAAATATTGCCAATGCCGATACCCCCGGCTACCGGCGCAAAACAATTGATTTCCACGCCACACTGGACCGCGCGACAGGGCTTTCGCGTGTTTCTGTGGGTCCTGTGGAACTTCACCGTGGCGATTTGCCAAAGATTTATGACCCCGACCATGCCCTTGCGGATGAGGCGGGATATTATGAAGGGTCATCTGTCGACCGGATGATTGAAACTGCCGACGCGCGCGAAGCGGGGCGCAGCTATGAGGCCAATTTACGCATGTTCGATCAGGCGCGGCAGATGTCGCAAAGCCTGCTTGACCTGCTGCGCCGTTAAAGAAGGATTCAGGATATGACCATTCCAGCAAGTATTGCGATGCAAAGCTACGATCTGGCGCGCAACGCCGCCGCGCCAGCCCCCAAGGAAGCGACCACACCGCGCGCCGAGGCCGTGTTCGGCGCCCAGATGGCCAGCTTTACCGAAACTTTGCGTCAGGCGGACACGGCGGCTACCAGTTCCATGGTGTCGGGCGCAAACCCCCACGCCCTGGTCGAGGCTGTGGCCGCCACCGAACTGGCGGTGGAAACCGCAGTTGCCGTGCGCAACAAGGTTGTCGAGGCGTATCTCGAAATCCTGCGGATGCCGGTCTAAGCCATGAATGAAGCGGTCTTCTTCGATACCTTGCGTCACGGCCTGTGGGTCGCCACGCTGATTTCAATTCCTATTCTGAGTGCTGCGCTTGTCGCGGGCATTACTGTCGGGTTGTTTCAGGCGCTGACATCCATTCAGGAAATGACGCTGACTTTTGTGCCGAAACTGGCGGCAATTGTCGTGATCTTCTGGGTATCGATGAGCTTCATGACCGCAACTCTGGTCAATTTTTTCCACGAAGAGATCATCCCGCTAATTGCAGGGGGCATATAATGGATAATGCTGCCTATGTGACGCTGACGCGCCTTGCGGGGCTGAAGCGTGAAATGCAGGTCATCGCGCATAACATCGCCAACGCCGCCACAACCGGATATCGCCGCGAAGGCATGGTGTTTTCTGAATTTGTCGTGGGTGGGCAGGGGCAGGATACGTCCATGTCCATGGCGCTGGGCAATACGCGCCAGACCTTCCAGACCCAGGGCGAACTGGTGCAGACCAATGGCAATTTCGACCTTGCCATCCAAGGCGAGGGGTTCTTTCAACTGGAAACCCCACAAGGCCCACGCCTGACGCGCGCGGGCATGTTTACCCCGAATGAAGCGGGGGAATTGGTCAATATGGATGGGCATTTTCTGCTGGATGCGGGCGGCGCGCCGATTTTCGTGCCCCCTGATGCGCGCACCATTGCCATGTCCGATGACGGCACGTTTTCCGCCGATGGCCAGCCCTTTGCACAGGTTGGTCTGGTGCGCCCGGTGGACCCCAACGCCATGACGCGCGGCGCCGGAACTGTGTTCGAGGTGGATGGCGATGTGGAACCTGTGCTGGATGCGCGCGTGCGCCAGGGCTTTCTGGAAGGGTCGAATGTGGACCCGATGCCTGAAATGGCCCGGATGATCGAGGTTCAGCGCGCCTATGAACAGGGCCAGCGCCTGCTGGAACGCGAAGATGAACGCATCAAGAATGTAATCCAGACACTGGGCCGATAGTTATGAAAAGGAACAAGTGATGAAAGCGCTTCATATCGCCGCCACGGGAATGAGCGCGCAACAGATGCGCGTTGATACGATTTCCAACAACCTCGCCAATATGAGCACATCTGGCTATAATGCGCGCCGCGCTGAATTTGCGGATCTGCATTATCAGCAATTTGCGCGCGCGGGGTCCATCAATGCGGCAGATGGAACAGTGCTGCCCACAGGTATTCAGCTTGGGCTTGGGGTGCGCCCGGCTGCTGTCAGCATGCATATACAACAAGGCGCGCTGGCCCAGACCAACGGCGATCTGGACATCGCCATTGAGGGGAAGGGCTTTATTTCGGTGACCTTGCCCGACGGTCAGGCGGCCTATACGCGCGATGGTGCGCTCAAACGCACTGGCGACGGGCTGATCGTCAATTCCGAAGGGTTCGAAGTGGCCCCCGGCATTGTCATTCCCAACGATGCGCGGTCGATTTCCATCAATGCCGATGGTGAGGTGTATGCCTATTTCATCGGGCAGGTGCAGCCCCAGCTTCTGGGCCAACTGACATTGACGGGTTTTGCCAATGAAAAGGGACTGGAAGCGATGGGGTCGAACCTGTTTCTGGAAACTGAAGCGTCTGGCCCCGGGTTCGAGGCCGCGCCCGGCACAGACGGGCTGGGCACAGTGCGCCAGGGCTATCTGGAAGAAAGCTCCGTTGATCCGGTGCGCGAGATGACCGAACTTATCAAGGCGCAGCGCGGCTATGAGTTGAATTCCAAGGTGATCACGGCTGTTGACCAGATGATGGGCGCAACGACGCAGGTGCGCTGATGCGGTTTGTCCTGATCCTTCTGTTTTTCCTTCCCGACATGGCGCTGGGCCAGACATTGGTTGCCACCCGTCTGATCCGCGCAGCCGAAGTTATTGGCGTGGGCGATGTCATTTTGCAAGATGGCACAATCGTGGGCGCGGCGACCACGGCAGATCAGGTGATCGGGCTGGAAACGCGGGTTGCCATCTATCCGGGCCGTCCGGTGCGCCTGTCCGAACTTGGCCCTGCCGCTGTGGTGGAACGCAACGACGTGGTGCAAATTGTCTATCGGCGCGGGCCACTGACCATTCTGACCGAAGGGCGCGCGCTGGCGCGCGGGGCCATCGGGGATCAGGTCAGTGTGATGAACCTGTCGTCGCGCCAGTCTGTGCAGGGAACGGTCCTGTATGACGGCGTTGTAGAAGTTGGCGCGCAGCGCGTGTCCCTGCGTTAGAAGACACATTACCATGAGGGTATCATGAACAACACATCTTCCCGACGCAGGCTTGCGCTGTTGTTGTGCGGGGTCGCGCTGGCCGCCTGTCAGCCGCTGAACGAGGTGGGCCGCGCGCCGGCCTTCAGTGCCCCTGATCAAAGCATTGAACATGCCGCGCTGTACCGCGTGCCCCTGCCTGAAACCAATGAACCGCGCCCCGCTGCGGCACAGTCCTCGCTTTGGTCGGTCAGTCAACGCTCGCTTCTGGGGGACCGGCGGGCTGGTCGGCAGGGCGACATCATGACTGTTGTGATCGAGATAAATGACAGTGCCGAAATTTCGAACAACACCTCGCGCGGGCGCACAGGGTCCAGCAGCATGGCCATTCCACAGCTCTTTGGGTTGCCACAGGCGTTTGACCGCAAGAATGAAGGCGGGTTAAGCATTGGCGCAGGGATCGAAACCAACAGCGGCAGCAGTTTTTCCGGCAACGGGTCCGTGCGGCGCAACGAAAAGCTGACCCTGCGTGTGGCCTCAACAGTTGTGGAGGTGCTGCCCAACGGTGTCTTGCGCATCGAAGGGCGTCAGGAAGTGCGGGTGAATCACGAATTGCGCGAATTGCTGGTGACCGGGTATGTCCGGCCTACTGATATTTCGCGCCAGAATGAAATCACCTATGACAAAATTGCGGGTGCGCGCATTTCCTATGGGGGGCGCGGTGTGATTTCTACAATGCAACAACCGCGCTATGGCGAACAGATCATCGATATTCTGGCACCGTTCTGAAGGTTCGGGCGCAAGGGGGCACCATGGCAAAGCTGATACCGATTCTACTTATCCTGCTGGGGCTTGGGGGCGGCATTGGTGCCGGGCTATGGTTGCGCCCTGTGCCCGAGCCAGAGGATATCGCAACTGAAGATTTGCCGATGCCCGAACTGTCCCATCTGGATATCACGCTGCATGACATGCAAAACCAGTTCATGGTGCCCCTGCTGGAAGGGGACAGGATTGTGTCGGTGATTGTCATGTCGCTGACACTGGAAGTGGCCAGCGCGGAACAGGATGCGGTTGCGCGCAATGAACCCAGGCTGCGCGACCGTTTTTTGCAAGTCATGTTCGATCACGCCAATAGCGGCGGGTTTGACGGAATGTTCACGTCCAACAACAATATGACACTGTTGCGGCAGGCGTTGCTGGAAACTGCGCAAAACCTGCTTGGCAGGGAAGCTGTTACCGGCGTGTTGATTACTGATATTTTACGCAGCGGTGCGTGATTTCCCCTTGCGCCCTTGACCTTGGCGGGGGGCTGGCCCAGCTTGGTGGCGAACTGCTATCACGCGAAGGTCCAGATCATGATGCATGACGCCCCATCCCTCCATTCATCGACCCACCCCCATATGGGGGCCGATCCGGCCTTGCTGGACGGCCTAGCCCGACTGGCGGTGCATGTGGGGTTGAACCTGCAGCCCGGACAAGACCTGGTGATGACGACCCCCACATCCGCGCTTCCACTGGCGCGCGCCATCACCGCAGAAGCCTATCGTGCGGGGGCGGGGCTGGTGACGGCGCTGATAAGTGACCGTGACATGACACTGGCGCGGTTTCAGCACGGTCATGATGCCAGTTTCGACGCCGCGCCGGAGTGGTTGTATAAGGGCATGGCCACGGCCTATGAAAACGGGGCGGCACGTCTGGCACTGGTGGGCGAGGACCCGTTTTTGCTGGCGCAGGAAGATGCGTCAAAAGTGGGGCGCGCAAACCGCGCGAATGCCGCTGCATACCGTCCCGCGCTGGCCCCGATTGCGGGGTTTCACATTAACTGGTCAATTATCCCCTGCCCAACGCTGGATTGGGCACAGCGCATGTTTCCTGACCACGCGCCTGAAGCAGCGTTCGACCTGCTGGCGCAGGCAATCCGCTTGACCGCGCGGCTTGACCAGCCTGACCCGGTGGCGGCCTGGGCTGCCCATAACGAAAATCTGGCGCGGCGGTGCCAGATGCTGAATTCCGCCCGGTTCGACAGCCTGCATTTCACGGCGCCAGGAACCGACCTGCGCGTGGGGTTGGCGCAGGGGCATTTCTGGCAGGGCGGGGCGTCCCTGGCGCGCAACGGGGTGCGCTGCAACCCCAATATTCCCACCGAAGAAGTGTTCACAACCCCCCATGCCGCGCGCGTGGACGGATATGTGCGCGCCACAAAACCCTTGTCGCATCACGGCAGCCTGATCGACGGGATTGAAATGCGATTTGAGGCAGGGCGCGCAGTTGAAGCCCGCGCCGCGCGTGGGGGTGATGTGCTGCGCGACATGCTGGGCACGGATGACGGCGCCGCGAGGTTGGGGGAGGTGGCGCTGGTTCCCCACAGCTCGCCCGTGTCCCAAAGCGGGCATTTGTTTTTCAACACCTTGTTTGATGAGAATGCGGCATCGCATATTGCGATGGGACAATGCTACGCCTCTTGTTTTGAGGGGGGGGACGGGCTGAGCAAGGACGAAATTTCAGCACGTGGCGGCAATGAAAGCCTGATCCATGTGGACTGGATGATCGGGTCTGGCCAGATGGATGTTGACGGGCTGCATACTGATGGCAGCGCTGTCGCGCTGATGCGCGCTGGCGAATGGGTTACGCCCTGACACGGGATGCAGATCTGCACTCAGGGTTTGCGCGCTGTGCCACTGCCTGTTTTGCCCTTGCACAATTGCGCAAGGGCATCTGCCCGCCCAAGGCTTCGGGCAGCTTTGTCGCGCTGTTCGATCAGGCGCGCGGTTTGGTGGGCCAAGGTGCGGTTCAGTTGCATGCGCTGCTCCACGGCCCATTTCGCGTGCAACTGGCGGGCCGTGAAAAGCGCGGGATCTTCCACAACGGGAACGGGTTTTGACAGGGCCTGCACCCGGTCGCGGGTGTCGTTTCGCGCCATTGCCAACTTTTGCAAGCGCGCCAGATCCCTGTCGCGGATCATTTGCGCAAGGGCCTGAAGGCGTGTCAAACGGGTGTCGCGGGTCATGACCAGCGCCCTTTGCGTGCTTTCGCGCGCATGGTGTCGGCAAACCGGATGGCGGCGGCGACGGCTGCATAATGTTCGGCCTGCACTTCTTGGTCAATCTCGATGCTGGCGAACAGGGCGCGTGCGGTTACAGGGTCCGAATGGATGGGAACACCCGCTTCAGTCGCGCGTTCACGAATGCGCAGCGCGATTTCATCCACCCCTTTTGCCACGCAAACCGGCGCCCCCGGTGATTGTGGCGACCATTTCAGTGCAACTGCGTAATGCGTGGGGTTGACAATCACCACACTGGCGTCGGGGACGGCATCGAGCATATGGCTGCTGGCAATTTCGCGCCCGCGCCTGCGCCGTTCGCCCTTGGCGTAGGGGTCCCCTTCGGATTGTTTCATCTCATCAAACATTTCCTTGTGCGACATCCGGTTGCGGCGCAGATGTTCGGCGCGCTGCCAGAAGAAGTCGACCCCACCGATCAAAAGTTTGACCACGAAAACCAGCGTCAGGAACCGCACGACCAACCCCAGAAGTTCGACTGTCGCCAAGGCTGGTGTCAGGTAGATGCTGCCCAGAATAAGCGGCAGGTTATGCATCAGGAAAAACCACAAGACAGTTGAAATCACGGCCAGTTTCACAGCGCTTTTGGCGAATTCGAACAGCCCGCTGCGGCCGAACTTGTTTTTCGCATTTGCGATCAGGGATATGCGCGATGCTTTGGGTGTCAGCTTTTCAGGGGCGAAGATGACGACGCGCTGGGCAAACAGCATGGCCCAGACAATAAGGAACGGGACCGCCAGCAAGGGCAGCGCCGCAAGGGCCACATGGCCAATCAGCCCGCCCACCAAAGCGCGCGACTGCTGCACCAACAGTCCTGACATCCGGTCGGACTGTTCCAGCAGGACCACGCCAATTTCACCAAAGCGCGTCATTGACACCTGACCAAACGCCAAGGCGCCCAGCAGCAGGCCAAAAAACGCCGCAGCGGTGTTCAGATCGGTCGAACGGGGCACTTCGCCCTTGCGGCGTTGTTCGGCCAGCTTCTGTTCGGTGGCCTCGAATTCCTTTTCGCCGCTTTCGTCTTCTTCGCTCATGGGGGGGGGCCTGTGGGGTCACGAAGGTAGCTTTCAAACCCCGCCTGCCAGACCGGAAGCAACATGGGCGCCGATAAAAACAGCAGCGCAAGGCCCGCAAAGGTGATTGCCGGCGCACCCACAAAGGCGACCATCAATTGCGGCATCGCCTTGTTGATGGCCCCAAGCGCCACATTATACAGCACTGACAAAATGACAAAGGGCATCGACAATGTGAAGGCCAGCGTGAAGGCGCGCGCGACTTGCGTTGTGCCCCACTCGCCTAGACTGCCCGCATCCGGAAACCGGCCCGGCGGAAAGAAGCTGTAGGACAGGATCAGAAATTCCGCCAGCCGCACATGCAACCCGTTGATGACTGCCAGCGTCAGCCCCGCCATGACAAGGATTTGCGACATGGCAGGCTGGGGGTCCACGCCCGCGCCGCCGAAAAATTGCGACAGGGATGTGGCCTGCCCTGCGATGGTGCCAGCGGTTTGCAATGCGATGACAAACATGCGCAGCCCGACACCAAGCGCGAGCCCCGCCAGCCCCTCTGCCGCGATAAGGGTGACCAAGGGAACAGGGCCGCCACGCAGTTGCGGCAGGTCGGTACCCACAGCAGGCGTGATGATCAGCGTAAAGGCCATGGCCGCCACCAGCCGCACGCGCATGGGAATGACCGTTTCGCCAAAAGCTGGCATCAGCGCCATCATTGCCCCCACCCGCAAAAAAACGCCAAACCCGATCAGGAACTGCGGCATCAGCGTTTCAAATGTGGCGGAAAGCGTGTCGAAGATGTCAGGCGTCATGCGGTGATTGTCCCCAGAAGGGCAGGGCGCGCTTCCAGTCCGATTTCCTCATAGGACAGAACGGGCGTGACCAGCCCTTTTGCAGTCAGGACAGTGCGCAGGAAACGCCGCCGGTGCGCAGATGTGACAAGCGCGGGGCTTTCGCCGTTTTGTGCCAGAATGCCCAGTTTTTCGGCCACGCGGTCGGTCAGGCGTGCAAAATCCTCGGGGGGGAGGGCGACATCGGATGCGCCATGATCGCCGATCAGTTGATAGGTGGTGAAGATGTCTTCCCAATCCGGGGCAAGCTGGATCAGGGGCAGCGTGCCATCCCCGCGTTTAAGTGGGGCGACAAGCTGGAACCCAAGGCGTTGGCGGACATGTTCGCACACCGATTCCGGCCCGTGAAGCGCGCCGCGCACTTCGGCTATGGCTTCCAGAATCAGGGGCAGGTTGCGGATGGAGACGCGCTCTTCCAGCAGCAGCCGCAGCACCGCCAGCAGCAATTCCACAGGCACCTTGTCCGGGATCAGGTCATTGAGCAGGCGCTTGTTGGCTTCTGCGCGCGATGCATCTGACAGGCGCGTCATTTCATCCAGAATACGATTCAGGCTTTTGAAATTCAGCAAACGGCCAAAATTGGCCTTCAGGACTTCCAGCAAATGGGTGGCCAGAACCTCGGTCGGGTTGACGACAGTGGTGCCGCCAAGGGCCGCATCTTCCTGATGGCTGGCATCGATCCAGCGGGCAGGGGCCTTGTAGACGGGTTCGCGCACATCCTCGCCCTGCAACTCGAACGTGGTTCCGTCCTGCACGAGGGCCAGCACTTTGCCCGGGCGCAACCGGTCGCGGGCCTGTTCGACACCGTGGATCAAGATTGCATAGCTGCCAGCGGGCAGGGTGGCGTCATCGGTCAGGCGGATTTCAGGCAGGATCAGCCCGAAATTGCGGGCAATATGCGACCGGATGGACGAAATGCGCGCATCCAGACCAATGCCGGGGTCCAGCACCATGGGCACCAGATCGGGGGCGAACTGGACATGAATTTCGTCCACATCCAGATCATCGCCCAGCATGCGTTCGGGCGTGGGTTCGGACAGGGTGGCGGGGCGGGCCGCGTCTTCGCGCGCGCGCGCCTGCGCCTGTTGGGCCATCCATGCAAGCCCAAGCAGCGCTGTTGCTCCAAGGACAAAGGGCACAAAGGGCAGGCCGGGAACAAAGGCGAACAGTGCCATCAGCATGCCCACTGTCGCCAAAGCCGAAGGGTAGCGGCCCAATTGTTCGAAAAGTGCACTATCGGTGGCCCCGTTCGCCCCGCCACGCGCCAGCAAAAGGGCGGCCGCGATCGAGATAATGACAGCAGGGATTTGCGACACCAGCCCGTCGCCCACGGTCAGGATGGCATAGGTTTCAAAGGCGGACCCCAGGCTCATGCCATGCATCATGGTTCCGTTGATCAGCCCCATGACGATATTCAAAAGCGTGATCAACAAGCCCGCGACAGCATCCCCTTTGACGAATTTTGACGCCCCGTCCAGCGACCCGTAGAAGTTTGTTTCGGCCTGTTCGGTTTCGCGCCTGCGTTTCGCTTCCTGGTGGTCGATGGCACCTGCGGACATGTCGCTGTCGATGGCCAGCTGTTTGCCCGGCATCCCGTCCAGTGCGAACCGCGCGCCCACCTCGGCCATGCGGCCCGCGCCCTTGGTGATGACGATGAAGTTCACGATCAGCAGCACCAGGAAGATGACAACCCCAAGGAACACAGACCCGCCCATCACGAAGCTGGCAAAGCCCTGAATGACCCCGCCCGCAGCCCCGGTGCCCGTATGCCCCTCGCCGATGATAAGTTTGGTAGAGGACACGTTCAGCGATAGCCGCAACATGAGCGAGGCCAGAAGAACTGTTGGAAAGATTGAAAAATCAAGCGGGCGCTGGATGAACAGCGTGACTGTGAACATCAGGATTGCCAGCGCAAATGATGTTGCCAGCCCAAGGTCCAGCAGCCAGGCGGGCACAGGCAGGATCATCATGACGATAACCGCCATCAGCGCCAGGGCCAGCAACACTGTCGGGCTGAACAGGGCCTTCGCATCAAGGTTGATCATGGACGTTGTCTTCCTGTTTCCACGAAGGGGCGGGTGCTTTGTAGCAAGGACCCGGAGACAAGCGACCCCATCGCCCCGCCGCCATCGCCCGATTGCAAAAGCGCATATGTGGTTTGCTGGCTTTGCGGCCTTTGGGGCGTTCCGGACGCGCTGGCAATGGCCGCGCTGTCGGGGGCGAAGCTGTTGAACCGCGCGATATAGCGCTGTGCAAGTTCTGGCGTGGTGGAATGATAGGCGCCGACCGCATCCGTCCAGGAACCAAGCCGCTGGAAGTGGCCTTGCAACAGTTGTGCTGCGTAATTTGCGTTCTGGGTGGGGTCCAGCATCATATCCAGCGCGGCGAAGTTCTGGCCATGCCAATGGTAATTGATCTGAAAACACCCGATGTCGATATTGCTGTGCCCGGCGTCCAGCGCTGCGCGAATGAGCGCGCGCGCCCCGTCGCGCGTGGCGGGCCAATGGCCGCGCCCGGTCGCATGCACGGCCCATGGCCACGGGGTCATGCCTGCAGCGGTCTGGCGTCCGGTTTCCACAAGGCTGATTTTGTGCAGCACATCGAAAGGAACATCATGGTTTCGCGCGGCCTGAAGTGCCGCAGCAATGCACAGTTGCGACGGGTCTGCCGGCGCAGTGCCGCGCGCCATGGTTTGTGTGGGCTGGAGGCTGCCAAAAATGCCAAGGGCCAGCCCCACAGACAGCCGTTGCAGCCACCGGGCCACTTTATTCTTGCTGGGGTTGCGCATTTCGCTGCTCCGAATCGACCGCTTCTTGCTGATCTACGGGACACCAAAGCATGAAGAAGGTTTATTTTCCGTAACCTGCCCGGCAGATCAGCGCCGCGGTGGCGGGTTAATGCAGCGTGATCACAATGTCCTGATGCACCCACAGTGACAGCGTGATCAGGCACAGCGCCACACCCATGAAGACCAGGTCATGGGTCCGGTCCCAGACGCCGGTATGTCTGGCCAGTCGCACCACCGCAGGATAGACCAGAACCGCCGAAAGCGCCTGACCGGCCAAGGCACCGGGCAGGCCGAAATACAAAAAACCCGTCAGAAACAGCGCACTTTGTGTCACGGCCCGAAAGGCGGTCAGCATGAAAAACCGCCGCGATTCACCCCGCGCAAGGGCCGCGTGCTGGTAGGTTGCGCTAATCAGCGGCAGCAGTTGGGCGCAACTTATCAGCACAATCATCGCGCCAGCCATCTGATAGCGGTCATCATACAGCAGGCCTATCAGCTTTGGTCCCAACAGCGCCATCACGGCCAGCATCGACATCACACCAGCGGTCAGCATGTAGCGGATGCGCCGCAATTTCGCGCTGTTTTGGTCATTGCCTGCCGCGAAGCTTTCACGATAGGCGGGAATTATCATCTTCTCGGTCAGGGCCTGCATCAACAGCACTGGGAATGCCGCCAGAAACCACGCGATGTTGTATAACCCCAGTTCCGCCAGCGAAAAGAAATAGCCCAGAATGGCGCGGTCCCCCTGCGCCAGCAAAAACCCGAAGCCCGAGGACATCATGATCCAGCCGCCAAACCGCAACAAGTCGCTTGCGGCGCCCCTTTCCCAACGCAGGCGGTTGGGCGGGCCGGGGATGACGCTCCATTCCAGCGTCAGTTTCACCACCGCCGCGCTGACTGTGCCCCAGACCATGGCCCAGTAGCTGCCGGTCGCCCACGCAAACGCGACCATCACCAGAATACCCGCCGCCTGAGAGGCGAGCTGCACCACCATGACGCGGCCCAGCCTTATATGTCGTTCGGCCGTGAAGACGCGCGTGGGTGCCAGCCCTGCCAATAGCAGTGAAACCCCGCACACTGGCAGCACATAGGCCAGTTCCGGCGCATCATAGACCAGCGCCACCGGCCATGCCAAAACGAAGGTCAGCCCCCACAAGATACCCCCGCGTGCCGCATTCAGCGTGAAGGCTGTGTCCAGAAAGTCCCGGTCATCGCCGCGCGCGTTTTGCATGATGGATTGCTGGACCCCCGCATCTGACAGCATGGTCAGGCCAAACAGGATCATGGTGACCAGCGCCATCAGCCCGAACGCGTCGGGAAACAACAGCCGCGCAAGGATCAGGTTCGAGGCAAAGCGCATGCCCTGCGCCAGAACGAAGCTGCCCCCTGTCAGGGCCGCACCGCGCATCAGTCTGGAAACAAGGGAAGGGGGCGCGTGCACTTTGCTGTCCATTTGCGAAAGGCTGTCGTGGTGGTCTGGGGTTCGGCTTGGGGCACCTTACTGTCAAAATGCGGCAGAACAATGGGAACCCGCGCGGGGTATTGCCGCTTAGGTCACTTTTGCGCGGGTCTTGAATTCCGGCCTGTCCCATGTCCGGTTTTGCATGATGGTACACAGGATATCTGCAGCGCGGGCCACATCTTCGGGGGTCAGATACAGCGGCGTGAACCCGAAGCGCAAAATATCAGGGGCGCGGAAATCCCCGATAACGCCTTCGGCAATCAGGGCCTGAATAATGGCATAGCCTTCGGCATGGTGAAAACTGACCTGAGAGCCGCGCGCCGCCCCGTCCACCGGCGAGGCCAAGGGCAGGTCAGGACAGCCATGCGCCACATGGTCAATGAATATCTGCTGCAACTCCAGCGACCGTGCGCGCAGGTCTTGCATATCGACGCTGTCCCAAACGTCCAGCGCCGCATCAAGGGCGACCAGTTGCAAAATGGGCGGCGTGCCCACCCGCATGCGTTCAATGCCCGCGCCGGGGCGATAGTCCAGATCGAAGGCAAAGGGCGCTTCATGGCCCAGCCAGCCCGACAGGGCCGGGCGCACCTTGTCTGTCAGACGCGGCGCGACATAGATGAAGGCAGGGCCGCCGGGACCGGAATTCAGGTATTTGTAGCTGCACCCCACGGCGAAATCGGCATCTGCTGCAGTCACATCTACGGGAATCGCGCCCGCCGAATGGGCCAGATCCCAGACCACCAGCGCGCCATGCGCATGCGCTTTCGCAATCAGGCGGGCCATGTCATGCTTGCGCCCTGTGCGGTAATCCACTTCGGTGACCATCAGCACCGCAACAGTGTCATCTATGGCGCTTTCGACCAGTTCCGGTGCCACGGTTTTAAGCTGATAGTCAGGCCCAAGTGTGCGGCACAGCCCGTCGGCCATATACAGGTCGGACGGGAAATTTCCCGTATCAGACAGGATGACGCGGCGATCAGCGCGCAATTCCAGCCCCGAGGCCAGCGCCTGATACACCTTGATCGATAGCGTGTCGCCCATGATGACACTGCCCGCAGGTGCCCCGATCAACCGGCCCACGCGGTCGCCCACGCGCGCAGGCAGGTCCATCCAGCCCGCGCGGTTCCAGCCGGTAATGACCATCTGGCCCCATTCATCCGTGATGGCGCGCGCCACGCGTTCGGACACGGCGCGCGGCAGGGGGCCAAGCGAATTGCCATCAAGATAGATCACCCCTTCGGGCAGGTCGAACATGGCGCGGGTCGCGGTGAAATCTGTCATCTGTCCCTCCGGTTGTGGGGTATGGGTGCCGTTTGCGCCCCCCAAGGTCAAGGCAGTTTTGCCCCTGACACCCTGCTTTGATGCGGTGTTGCCAATCCCTGCGATTCATTTCGCAAGCATCTGCGCAGCCTCGTCCGGGGCGGCAAAAGGTCCCGCGACGCGGCATATATGCCCGCGAACCGGCGCCATTGGCGCTGCAGGCCGGTCGCGGCAACTGGTCGCGCCTGATCGAAGTTCCTGAAGGTATAGACTTAACAAATTGAAATATCTTATGAAAATTTAAAAGCGCGCGATCGTTTGGGTGTTTTCGTTTGGTATGCTTTTGTATGCACTAGGCAAATATTATTGCCCGCTTGTGAAACAATCTTGCGCAGGGTATGCAAGCGCGATGCCAAAAAGAACGCATTTTGCGGTCATATAATTCGGTTAACCTGAAGAAAGGGGGACGGCGCGTGAAAGTCGGGGCCTTAAAGGAAATCAAATCAGGTGAAGCGCGTGTCGCGCTGACACCAGACAGCGCAGCGCAGATCCAGAAACTGGGGCATGAATGCTTCGTTCAATCCGGTGCCGGTGTGGCGGCGGGCTTTAATGATGATGTCTATGAAAAGGCCGGTGTGACAGTCGTCAAGGACGCTGCCGCCCTGACAGATGCTGTGGACATCGTCATCAAGGTGCGCGAACCTGAACTGGATGAAATCACGCGGCTGAAACAGGGCCAGACCCTGATTTCCTTCTTCTGGCCCGCCCAGAATGCGGAATTGCTGGCCGCAGCCAAGGATCAGGGCGCAACAGCCATTGCCATGGACATGGTGCCCAGGATTTCACGCGCGCAGAAAATGGACGCGCTGTCCTCCATGGCCAATATCGCAGGCTACCGCGCGGTTATTGAAGCGGGCAACAATTTCGGCCGTTTCTTCACCGGTCAGGTGACAGCGGCAGGCAAGGTGCCGCCCGCGCGCGTGCTGATCGTGGGCGCGGGGGTTGCGGGCCTTGCGGCCATTGGCACATCGACCAGCCTTGGGGCCATCACCATGGCGTTTGACGTGCGCCCCGAAGTTGCCGAGCAGATCGAGTCCATGGGTGCGGAATTCGTATTCCTTGACTTCGAGGAAACACAGGATGGCGCGGCGACAGGCGGCTATGCAGCCCCGTCCAGCCCCGAATTCCGCGAAAAGCAGCTGGAAAAATTCCGCGAACTGGCCCCCGATGTGGACATTGTTATCACCACAGCGCTGATTCCGGGCCGCCCTGCGCCGAAATTGTGGACCGAAGATATGGTCCAGATGATGAAGCCCGGTTCCGTCATCATCGACCTTGCGGCCGAAAAGGGCGGCAATTGCGACCTGACAGTGCCGGATGAACGCCTTGTGACCGAAAATGGCGTCATCATTGTGGGGTATACGGATTTCCCGTCGCGCATGGCCACGCAATCATCGACCCTTTATGCGACGAATATTCGCCACATGCTGCATGACCTGACACCGGCCAAGGACGGCGTCATCAACCACAACATGGAAGATGATGTCATTCGCGGGGCCACAGTCACCCATGCAGGGGAAATCACCTTCCCGCCGCCGCCCCCCAAGGTGAAGGCGATTGCCGCCAAACCCAAGGAAAAGGTCAAGGAACTGACGCCTGAGGAAAAGCGCGCGAATGAAATCGCGGCGTTCAAATCGCAGACCAAAACGCAGGTCGCGCTTCTGGCAGGCGGCGCTGCATTTGTGCTGGCGGTAGGGTTGGTCGCGCCCGAATCCTTCATGCGCAATTTCATCATTTTCGTGCTGGCCGTTTTCGTGGGCTTTCAGGTTATCTGGAAAGTGTCGCATTCGCTGCACACGCCCCTGATGGCGGTGACCAATGCGATTTCCAGTATCATCATCGTGGGGGCATTGTTGCAGATCGGGTCATCCTCGGGGTTGATTACGGTTCTGGCGGCGCTGGCGCTTTTGATGGCGGCGGTGAATATCTTTGGTGGGTTCATGGTAACACGGCGCATGCTTGCCATGTTCCAGAAGTCCTGACGGCAGGAGGAAATAAGAGATGGATTTCGGATTTACAGTTGCGGCCTATGCGGTTGCGACAGTTCTCTTTGTCTTGTCGCTGGGCGGTTTGTCAGGGCAGGAAAGCGCGAAACGCGCCATCTGGTATGGCATCGCAGGTATGACCGTGGCCGTGCTGGCCATGCTGGTTGGTCCCGGTTCGGGCATGTGGGGGCTTACAGTCGTTCTGATCGCAATCGGTGGTCTGGTTGGCTGGCAGCTGGCCACGCGCGTTCAAATGACCCAAATGCCCGAACTTGTGGCCTTCATGCATTCGCTGGTCGGTCTGGCGGCGGTTCTGGTGGGATTGAACGCGCATCTGGAAATCGGGCGGGTGGCCGAAGTGTTTGCCACGGCAAATCTGCCCTTCCCGCAGCCCGAGGGGCTGATGTCGGTTGCCGCCTATGATCTGTGGAAGGGCCTGAGCAATTTTGCGGCCATCATCGGCAAGAAAACCGCAGTCGAGATCACCATTCTGCGGGTTGAAGTGATGCTGGGCATCTGGATTGGTGCGGTCACCTTTACCGGGTCGATCATCGCCTATGGCAAGCTGGCGGGCAAAGTGGACACGGCAGCCAAGCAATTGCCCGGCGGTCATATGCTGAATGCGGGCGCGGCCATTCTGTCGGTTGTGTTTGCAGGGCTGTATCTGGCCTTTGCCGACAGTGCGGGCGCGTCGATCCTGATGCTGATGGTGTTGACAGCGCTGGCGCTGTTCATTGGCTATCATCTGATCATGGGCATTGGCGGGGCCGATATGCCAGTGGTGGTGTCCATGCTTAACAGCTATTCGGGCTGGGCGGCGGCGGCTATTGGCTTCAGCCTTGGCAATGAATTGCTGATCGTGGTGGGCGCGCTTGTGGGCTCCTCGGGGGCAATCCTGTCCTACATCATGTGCAAGGCCATGAACCGCAGCTTCGTGAGCGTTATCCTTGGCGGCTTCGGCGGCGTGTCCGGCCCGCAGATGGAGGTTGAGGGCGAGCAGGTGGCCATTGACGCAGGCGGCGTGGCAGCAGCCCTGAATGAAGCCGACAGCGTGGTGATTGTTCCGGGTTACGGCATGGCCGTGGCGCAGGCCCAGCAAAGCGTGTCGGAACTGACCCGCAAACTGCGCGCCAAGGGCAAGAATGTCCGCTTCGCCATTCACCCTGTTGCGGGGCGTTTGCCGGGGCATATGAACGTGCTGCTGGCAGAAGCCAAGGTGCCCTATGACATCGTGCTGGAGATGGATGAGATCAATGACGACTTCCCATCCACGGATGTGGTGATTGTTATCGGGTCCAATGACATTGTGAACCCCGCCGCCCAGGAAGACCCCAACAGCCCCATTGCCGGCATGCCGGTTCTGGAAGTCTGGAAGGCCAAACAGGTCTTCGTGTCCAAACGCGGGCAGGGGACCGGCTATTCGGGCATTGAAAACCCGTTATTCTACAAGGACAATACACGGATGTTCTATGGCGATGCGAAAGCGTCGGTGGACAGCCTGCTGCCGATGATTGACTGATCTATGGCGTGCTGAGGCATGGAAAACCCCGGCTGCAAGGCCGGGGTTTTTTCATGGGCGTAGGGGCGGAGGGTTGCCCCCGCCCCCTTCGCGCGGAACCAAGGCCGCAGGCCGCCGCGCAGCGCCCGTCCGCCCCCAAGGGCGGGCGCTATTCCCCGCTGCACATTTTGGAACTGTCGGAGTAGGCCGCAGCATAAACTGCCAAGCCAAACCGTCCGGAGCGCCCCCCCTGCGGACGGGCGCTGCGCGTGGGGGAGGGAGGGACGGGGAGAAAGAGCCCTTTGCGGTCATTGCGACAGCGGATGTTTCGGCGCATAATAACACCACGTCGACGCAAGGGGTGTGCCATGATCCGCCAAGCCATCGCCAGCGATGAACAAGAAATCCAAGAATGCGCCGAACTAGCATACGCCCGCTATGTGCCTTTGATTGGGCGCAAACCCGCGCCTATGATCGCTGATTTCGCAATTCAGATCAGAGCCGGTCAGGTTTACGTGTCCACGAATAGCGAAGGCGATTTTCAGGGATTCATAGTGTTTTATGCCGAGAACGAACATATTCTTCTGGAGAACGTTGCCGTGCTGCCAAGCGCAGCAGGCTGCGGGGTGGGTAAGTCGCTTATTGATTTTTGCGAGAACAAGGCACTGGCAAGCGGCAAGCGTGCCGTTCACCTTTATACAAACGAGAAAATGACAGAGAACCTGATGATCTACCTAAAACTCGGATATGTCGAGGTGGATCGCCGAGCTGAAGGTGGCTTCAACCGCGTTTATTTCGAGAAAACTCTTATCGGGTGACAGGCAGTTTTGTCCGCAAAGCGGACTCCTCTGCCTTGCGCGCCTCAAGCATTGTTTCTGACCTGCCCCCCCTTTGTGGCGAAAATACAAGTGTGCAATGGTGTGCTGAATTGGGGCGTTTTCATTTTGCGCCAGTGGCTTATCCTGACCTCTCATCCACCCCAACCCGCGCGCGCTTCCCGAGGTCCCTATGCCCCCCATTGCCGACCACCTGCACCGCTATGCGCTTGTCAATGAACTGCATGCGCGCCCTGCAACCAAGGTTGTGCCGCCCGGTGTCGCGGTGTTTCTGGCCGTCAAGCCCGATACCGGCGCGGCCAAGCGCGACCGCGACAAGGACCGCGCGCATTTGCTGGCGCTGCTGGACCGGCACGGCGCGGGCCATCCTGCGCCCGAAGCCACGCATCATTCCGCCGATATTGGCCGCCACCATCTGAAATGGGAAAGCCATACGGAATTCGTAACCTATACCGCGTTCGAGCAGGGCCTGCCCAAACGCCCCTTCGACCCCGCCAGTTTTGATGTTTTCGCCGAGGACTGGCTGGAACAGGCCCCGGGGGCGCGGCTGACATCAATCCTGTTCCAGATTGAAACCATGCCCGAAGACCGCGCCGAAATGACGGCAAAGCTGCAGGACTGGTTCGTGCCAGAAAGCCTTGCTGCGGCCTGTGTGCTGGATGGAACCGCCGTGATTGCCAGTGATTTCCGCATTGACCGCGCAGGCCATATCCGCATGGCGGTGTTTGTCAAACCCGGCACCGGCGGGCGGCGTGTAGGGCGCATTTTGCAACGCCTGTGCGAGATCGAGACCTATAAGACCATATCCATGCTGGGCCTGCTGCGGGCGCGGTCGCTGTCGTCGCAAATGGGGGGGCTGGATGACCAGTTGACGCAGTTGTCACGCGCGATGAACACGCCCGGCACCGGATCGGATGAAACGCTGGAGGCGCTGTTGCGTATTTCCAGCGAATTGGAAAATATGATGGTGGAAAGCGCGTTTCGCTTTGCCGCGACAGGGGCCTATGAGGCGCTGGTGCACCAGCGCATCGAGGTGCTGCGCGAAGAGCGTTTTGAGGGGCGCCAGTCGCTGCGCGAATTCATGACCCGCCGTTATGACCCCGCCATGCGCACTGTCAAATCGACGGAAGCGCGGCTGACACGGCTGGCCGAGCGGGCCATGCGCGCGGGGCAATTGCTGCGCTCACGCGTGGATGTGGAGAGGTCCGCCCAGAACCAGCGCTTGCTGGAAAGCATGGACCGGCGCGCCGATATGCAATTGCGCCTGCAACACACAGTGGAGGGGTTGTCGGTGGTGGCGATAAGCTATTACGCGGTCAATCTGGTGGCGTATCTGGCCTTGCCGGTGACAGAGCCTTTGGGCCTGTCAAAGCCCTGGACAATGGCCGCGCTGGTGCCGGTTGTCGTGCTGGGTGTATGGGCGATGGTGCGTGCGATACGGCGCAAGTTTGAATAGGGCTTTGCGCCTGACACACAGGTTTTTTGGATATTTTTGCCAGAATGAAAAGCGGGGGTGTGGTGGGTGCGCAGGCGGCACGCGACACGCTTGAACCTTATGTTGGCGCATGTATTTTTGCGCAAAACCGGGTTCCACCTTTGCGCAACACGCTTTGGGCGGGCAGGGCGGGGTGCGGGCCGCGCGCTGCTTAGGCGGCGCGTTCGGCGGTGAATTGCAGCCGCGCCAGACGTGCATACAGCCCGCCTTCAGCCACCAGTTCATCATGCGTGCCGGTTGCTGCGATGCGCCCTTCGTCAAAGACGATGATGCGGTTGGCCTGTTTGACTGTGGCCAGCCGGTGGGCAATGACGATGGTGGTGCGGTCGCGTGACAGGTGATCTACCGCGCGTTGCACTGCGGCTTCGGATTCGGCGTCAAGGGCGCTGGTGGCTTCGTCCAGCAGCAAGATGGGGGCGTCGCGCAGGATGGCGCGGGCGATGGCGATGCGCTGTTTTTGCCCCCCCGACAGCATGACGCCGCGTTCGCCAAGTTCGGTCAGGTAGCCGTCGGGCAGGCGGTTGAGGAAGTCATCGGCATTCGCGGCTTTGGCGGCAGCAATCACTTCGCTGTCGGACGCACCGGGACGACCGAAGCGGATATTGTCCATCGCGGAGGTGGCGAAAATGACCGGGTCCTGAGGCACCAATGCCAGCGCGCGGCGGAAATCCGCGCGGGCCATGTCGCGCAGGTTCTGGCCATCGATGCGGATTTTCCCGCTGGCGGGATCATAGAAGCGCAAAAGCAGCTGCAAGATGGTGGTTTTTCCCGCACCAGACGGGCCGACCAGTGCCACAGTTTCACCGGCGGCGATGGTCAGAGAGACATTTTGCAGCGCCTGTTGGCCCGGACGCGTGGGGTAGTGGAACGTGACGTTTTCAAAGCGCACCTCGCCACGGGTGGGGCGGGGCAGGGGCACAGGGGTGGCAGGGTCCTGAATGGTGTCGATGGCCGTGAGCAGTTCGACAAGGCGTTCTGTGGCCCCTGCGGCGCGCTGCAATTCCGACCAGATTTCCGACAATGCCCCAACAGACCCCGCGACGATGACCGCGTAGATTACGAATTGCGCCAGTTCACCCGGCGTCATGACGCCTGCCGATACATCACGCGCGCCGACCCAAAGCGTGCCCAGAATGCCAGCGAAGACCAGAAAGATAACGATGACTGTCAGCACGGCACGGGTCAGGATGCGTTTGCGCGCCACATCGAAGCTGATTTCGGTCACGCGGTCGAAGGCGGCACGGCTGGCCGCTTCATGGGTGTTGGCCTGAACTGTCTGCACGGACAGCAACGCTTCCGAGGCATTGCCGGAACTGGCGGCAATCCAGTCCTGATTCTCGCGGCTGAGGCTGCGCAGTTTGCGCCCCATGACGACAATGGGCACAATGATGGCGGGCACCATCAGCAGCACGAACCCCGTCAGTTTGGCAGATGTCAGCCCCAGCAGGACCAACCCGCCCAGCAACATCAGGGCATTGCGCAGCGCGATCGACACGGAGGAGCCAATGACCGACTGAATAAGCGTGGTGTCCGTGGTCAGCCGAGAGAGCACCTCGCCGGTCATGATGCGTTCGTAAAATGCCGGGCTGCGGTCAATGACGCGGGCAAACAGCGCCTTGCGGATATCCGCCACAATGCGTTCGCCCAACCGGGTGACCAGATAGTAGCGCAGGCCCGTTCCGATGGCGAGCAGCACCGCCAGCCCCAGCGCGGCGCCGAAATACTGGTTCAGCAATTCCATTTCGCGCGCTTCGAACCCGTCCACCACGCGCCGCACGGCCAGTGGCAGCATCAGCATGATTGTTGCGGTTGCAACCAGCGCCAGCAGCGCCGCCGCAAGCAAGCCGCGATAGGGGCGCATGAAAGGCCACAGGCCGTGCAATGCCCCAATGTTTCTGGACTTCGCGCGGGTGTCGCTGGATTGTGTTATATCGCTCATTCTGATCCGGCCCTTTGTGTTGGGCATGGGTTTAGGTCAGAACAGGGGGGCGGGGCAAGCCCGCAAGCTGCCCGCGCGACCATTGGCGCGCCTTGTCGGGCGGCGCGCGCCCAAGGCGCGGGAGGCGCTGCGCGGGGCGATGCGGGCTGTCGCGCCTGTGCTCAGGCGGTTTTTTCCATACGCAGGAAGGTGAAGACGCCCAACCGTGTGAGAGGTGTTTCTTCGACCAGATTCAGGGCTTGTTCACCCATCACGCGATCCTTGGGGAAGTTTGAATGCCAGCCCATATAGTCCGCAAACGGGGCGAATTTGCGTTCCAGCCATGCCAGCCAGCCATCGTCGCGGGCGAAATGGTTGACCAGCAGGATTTGGCCGCCGGGTTTGCACACGCGGGCCATTTCGGCCATCACCTTCTCGGGGTCTGGCACAACTGAAATCAGGTGCATCGCAACAATGATATCGAAGCTGGCATCTGGGAAATCCAGTTTGCGTGCGTCCATCTGGCGCAGTTCGCGGACATGGTTCAGGTTTTCTTCTGCAACCTTGGCGCGGGCGCGGGTCAGCATGTCTTCGGAAAAATCAATGCCGGTGACATCCAGCGATGGATCATAGAACGGAAGGGCAAGTCCGGTGCCTACGCCCACCTCCAGAACCTTGCCGCCGGTTTTGTTGGCAACCTTGGTGGCATGTCTGCGCCCAGTGTTGGTGATGCGCCCGAACGTCATATCATAGATCGGTGCCCAGCGACGATAGCTGGCTGTTATGGCTTCAGGTTTCAAAAATGCCTCCCACGCATTAACTTCTTGGTGCAAGCTTTGGGGCAGTGGGGGGGTATGGTCAACCATTGGCCGACATTTGGGGCGTTAAACTTCGTGTTATGCTGTTGCGCAAGGCGGCACGCGCCCGTGTTGCGCCCTGTTACATGGAAAAGCTGATCCCGCAGCCGCAGCTGGACGAGGCATTGGGGTTGTTGATAACAAACCGCGCCCCGATCAATTCCTCGGAGAAGTCGATGACGGCGTTTTCCAGAAAGGGCAGCGACACCGGGTCAATCAGAACTTTGTGACCGCTTTTTTCCAGCACAAGGTCATCTTCGGCGGGGTCATCAAAGCGGATGTCATATTGAAAGCCCGAACAGCCGCCACCGTCGACGGCGACACGCAGGGCCTTGACCTCGCCTGTGTCTTGCGCGATTTCGGCCAGACGGGCAAAGGCGCGGTCACTTACGCGGGGGGGCAGGGTCAGGGTCATGGGCGTCCTTTGGTGATGTCATAATTCCGATGACTTTGGTTAGATATAGCCATTGCCAGCAGTCCCGACAAGGTGGCGAGGATAACAGATGCTGAAACCATATGCGACACAACCCGACCAGTCGCGCGGGCGGCGCTTCTGCGAGGCGATGAGCACCTTCCGGTCCCCGTTCCAGCGCGACCGCGACAGGATTATCCATTCCAGCGCGTTCCGGCGGCTGAAACACAAGACGCAAGTGTTCATCGAGCATGAGGGCGATTACTACCGCACCCGCCTGACCCATTCCATTGAGGTGGCGCAAGTCGCGCGCACCCTTGCCGGGGCGTTGGGGCTGAATACCGAACTGGCCGAGGCGATTGCCCTGGCCCATGATCTGGGCCATCCGCCCTTTGGCCATACCGGCGAAGATGCGCTGTGCGATCTGATGGCGCCCTATGGCGGGTTCGACCACAATGCCCAAGCCCTGCGCATTGTCACCCGGCTGGAGCGGCATTACGCAGATTTCGACGGGCTGAACCTGACATGGGAAACACTGGAAGGCATTGCCAAGCATAACGGCCCTGTAGCTGACGCGCGCGGCGCCCCCCTGAAGGGCGATGCGCTGCCCTATGCGTTGGTGGAATGTAACGCCCTGTTCGATCTGGAGCTACACGGCTATGCCAGTGCCGAAGCGCAGGTGGCCGCGATTGCCGATGATATTGCCTATAACCACCATGATTTGCATGACGGGTTGCGCTCGGGGCTGTTTACGGAAAACGATCTGATGGAATTGCCCATAACCGGCCCGGCCTTCAGGGACGTGGACAGGTTGTATCCCGGACTGGAACCGATGCGGCGCAGACATGAAGCCTTGCGCCGTGTGTTCGGGGTGATGGTGGAAGATGTGCTGCTGGTGGCGGGCACGCGGCTGGGACCGGCAGATTTGCAGTCCGCACAGGACATACGCGACCTGAACCTGACGATCATCCGGTTTTCGGACCGGCTGTTTCGGGAATTGAAGGTGATCCGGCAGTTTCTGTTCACGCGCATGTATCGCGCGCCGTCCGTCGTGGCGATGCGCATGCAGGTTACAGGCGTTGTGCGCGACCTGTTTCCGCTGTTCATGGAACAGCCCCGCCACCTGCCCACGGAGTGGCGCCGCGATGTGGATGCGGCGCAGTCCGAAACGGAGCTTGCGCGCATCGTTGCCGATTATGTGTCTGGCATGACCGACCGTTTCGCGATTCAGGAACACGCGCGGCTGGTGCGTGGCGAGGATGCCGGTCCCGTGCGGTATCTGTGAGGGGGGGGGGCGCCATTCGGCCCCCATCGAGGGGGCACTCATGGCGGGGCAGGCCTGTCGGCTGCCCGGACAGCGCCGCGGATGGCAGCGCGGGGTGCGCCTGCGTTTTTGCCGCGCCGCAGTGATCAGGCGACTTGACAGATGGCCCTGCAATGTCGGACCCTTCAACAGGGGGCTGAAAGTTGTTCTGGCACCCCTGCTTCAGCCAAGGGGAGGGTGTGCGCATGCTGGTAAGTCAAATTCTGAGAAACAAGGAAAGCCAATCGGTTATGACAATAGGCTTGGGGGCGTCCCTGTCCGAGGTTGCCCGCGTCCTGAGTGAAAACCGCATTGGTGCGCTTGTCGTGTCGCCCGATGGCAAGACGGTTGCGGGCATTGTGTCGGAACGCGACATCGTGCGCGAGTTGGGCAAACGCGGGGCAGGGTGCCTGTCGGACAAGGTTGATGATGTGATGACCCGCAATGTCTATGGGTGCAAGGCCGAGGACAGCGCCGATCTGGTGTTGCAGACCATGACCGCGAAGCGTTTTCGCCACATTCCGGTGATGGACGGCGATCAGATGCTGGGCCTGATTTCCATTGGCGATGTGGTTGCTGCGCGCATGTCGGAGCTGGAACTGGAAAAAGACGCCCTGACTGGCATGATCATGGGATACTAGCGCCTTTTTCGGGCCGCCAAGGGTTGCATATTCCTGCGCAATATTGTTGCGTTCCCTTGAAGATGTGAAGGGGGCGCGCAATGCGGATCGGTCTTTATCCTGGCACTTTCGATCCTTTGACCAAGGGACATATCGACATTATCACGCGCGCGACGCAGCTTGTTGACAGGCTGGTGATCGGTGTTGCGATAAACCGGGACAAAGGCCCGTTATTCACACTGGATGAGCGCGTCGCCATGATCGAGGCGGAGGTTCGGACCCTTAGCGCCCAAAGCGGCGTCGAGATTGTGGCCCATCCGTTTGAAAACCTGCTGATTGACTGCGCCCGCGATGTGGGCGCGCAGATCATCATTCGCGGTTTGCGCGCCGTCACGGATTTTGAATACGAATTCCAGATGGTTGGCATGAACCGCGCGATGGATGCCAGCATTGAAACAGTGTTTCTGATGGCAGAGGCCCGCCATCAGGCCATTGCGTCCAAGCTGGTCAAGGAAATCGCGCGTTTGGGGGGGGATGTGTCGAATTTCGTGTCCCCTGCCATTACGGCTGCGCTGGCGGCCAAATACCCGCGCTAAAGCAGGTTGTGCAAAAGTGGGAACCGGTTTTGTGCTTCTCGAACCTGCGACATCAATAAGTTGGGGTATGTAGCGCGATAGCGAATGAACGCGACATGCGCCAAGGGGGCTTATTGGCCGTAGACCGCCTGCGCGGCAATCTTGCGCGCATCGGGTTTGTAGATGTCCAGATCGATTGCGACATTCAGCGGCATATTGCGAATTTCGCTGACTGTGCGGGCATAGGCCGCGCGTTTGCGCAAGCGGGTCTGGATACGGGTAAGCAGCGTTTGCATGATATGCTCCTTTTTTGGCGGGTCATACGGGTGTCTTGATACGAAGATGGGGCATGCTGCAGCGCAGAACAAGCCGTCTGCATGCAAGCCCGGCTTGCGCAAGGTGCATATGTTGGTGGGGCGGTCCTGCCGGTCACCCTTGGCGGCGGGGGCTGGCGCGCAAGGTGGGGCTGGCGGCCAGCGGGTCTTCTGGCCAGGGGTGTCTGGGATACTGGCCGCGCATGTCCTTGCGCACATCCCCGTAGCTGTTGGCCCAGAAGCCGGGCAGGTCCATGGTCACTTGCACGGGCCTGCGGGCAGGCGACAGCAACACCACACGCAGCGGCGCGCGTTTGGGGCCAATCGCGGGATGGTCGGCAAGGCCGAACATTTCCTGCAACCGGACCTGAATTTCCGGCGCATCGCCGCTGTAATCAATGGCGACCTTGTTGCCCAAAGGTGTTGTGAAATGCGCGGGCGCCAAGGTGTCAAGCTGTTGCATCTGGCCCCAGTCCAGCATGGCGCGCAGCGCGGGCAGGGGGTCCAGACTGCGCAGGTCATCGGCTGTGCGGCACTGTGTCAGGTAGGGGCCAAGCCAGTGCTCCAAGCCCATCAGCAGCGCCGCGTCCGACATGTCGGGCAGGTCCAGCCCCTGTGCGCGCAGCAATTCGACACGCGCGATGAACCGCCTTGCGCCGTCTGACAGCGCCAAGCCGATATCGCGCAGCCCCGTGCAAGCGGCAGATACCACAGCTTCAGGGGGCACAGTGTGCCAGTGGCGGTCCGCCAGCACCAGCGCCCCGAAGCATTCCTGTTCGCGCGCTTCAATGCGCTGATGGCGCCGGGACCATTCGCAAACCTGTCGCCAAGACATGCTGTCCGCAAAAAGCTGGCGCAGCGCGCTTTGCGTCCATGGAATGGCCTGCCTGATCCGGGCTTCGCGGGGGTTGCCGTCGGTGTCGGTGACGACCAGAAGCCGCGATTGCGCCAGCCCGTCGCTGGCGTCCAGCACAGCGCCCTTGCCCCCGGCCAGCACATAGCGCGGATCACTGCCCTTGCGCCGCAACCCGATACGGTCGGGATAGGCAAGCGCGGCCATATCCGCGCTGGAATACCCCCCCGCACTGTCGGGGACCAGCCGCGCCAGTCGCCGGGCTTCTTCCTTGACGCGCGCAAGGGTGGCGTGGTGGATGGCATAGGGCCGTGTATCTGCAAAGCGGCGCGGGTTCTGAAGTGCCTCCAGCCGCAGGGCCAGATCTGCGGGGGCGGAGTGCAGAATATCGCGTTCCGACATCAGCGCAGCCATGGGCGCGGCATCGCGGCCCGCGCGCAGCAGCATATGCGCCAGACGGGGGTGCAGGGGCAGGGCGGCCATGTCGCGCCCATGGGCCGTAATGCGTTGCGCCGTGTCCAGTGCGCCAAGCCCCGCCAGCAGCGCGCGCGCTTCGGCCAATGCGCCCGCTGGCGGCGGGGTCAGGAACCGCAAGCCCGCATCACTGCCCCAAAGGGCCAGATCAAGCGCCAGCGCCGCCAGATCCGCGCGTTCGATTTCAGGCGGGGCGAAGGCGTGCAGCGCCCCTTCTTCGGCGCGCGCCCACATGCGAAAGCACACGCCTGCTTCCATGCGCCCCGCGCGCCCGCGCCGCTGGTCGGCTTCGGCGCGGGTGACGCGTTCGGTCACCAGCCGCGACATGCCGCTGCCGGGATCAAACCGCGCGCGCCGTGCCAAGCCGCAATCGACCACCACGCGCACCCCTTCGATGGTCAGCGATGTTTCGGCAATTGCCGTGGCCAATACCAGTTTGCGCCCTGTTCTGGCGGGCAATAGCGCAGCGCGCTGTTGCGAAAACGGCAATGCCCCGTAGAGCGGGTGCAGGCTGGTATCAGCGGGCAGATCGGGGGCAAGGGCTGTGGCCACGCGCCGGATTTCCCCTTCACCCGGCAAGAATACCAGCACTGATCCGGTTTCAGTGTGCAGGGCATGGGCAATCAGGTCGGCGGCGGCACGTTCAAACCGCACGCCTTTGGCAAGGGGCCTGTCCAGCCAGCGGGTTTCAACGGGATAGGCGCGCCCCTGCGCGGTCAGCACCGGCGCATCATCCAGCATTGCCGCCACAGGTGCGGCATCCAGCGTGGCGGACATGACAACCACATTCAGGTCAGGGCGCAGCGCGTCGCGCATTTCCCATGTCAGCGCCAACCCCAGATCGGCATTGACGGAGCGTTCATGGAATTCGTCAAAAATAACCGCACCGACGCCCGCGAGTTCAGGGTCGTTTTGCAACATGCGCGTCAGGATGCCTTCGGTCACCACTTCTATGCGGGTGTCGCGGGTGACAACCGACTCGCCGCGAATGCGGTACCCCACCTGTTGGCCCACAGGTTCCCCCAGCAGTTGGGCCATATGTTCGGCGGCCGCACGCGCCGCCAGCCTGCGCGGTTCCAGCATGACAATGCGCCCCTTGACCTGATCGCGCAGCGCAAGGGGGACACGCGTTGTCTTTCCCGCGCCGGGCGGGGCTTGCAGCACGACGCGCCCCGCTTTGGCAAGGGTCGTGGTCAGCGTGGGCAGGATGTCATCTATCGGCAGTCGCATAGGGGCGTTATGCCGTCATTCATGCCCCTCATGCAACGCCCCACGCGCGCGGGCGCTGGCGGCAGGGCTGGACAAACAGGGTGCATGCGGGCCATCTGGGGCGGCAACAAGGAAACGGGGGGCGCAGATGGATGTCGCAATCTTGGCCGATGCAGTGCAGCGGGGCGAACGCAGGGCGCTGGCGCGCGCAATCACACTGGTGGAAAGCACGCGCCCTGAACACCGCGCGCAGGCGGCCGAGTTGTTGGACAGGCTGGCCCGCGCGGGCCGGGAATCAATCCGCATCGGGTTGTCGGGCACGCCCGGGGTGGGCAAATCGACCTTAATCGAAAGTTTTGGCCTGATGCTGGTCGCGCAGGGCCTGAAAGTGGCGGTGCTGGCGGTTGACCCGTCCAGCAAGCGCACAGGCGGGTCCATTCTGGGGGACAAGACACGCATGGAGCAGCTGTCGCGCAGCCCCCTGGCGTTTATTCGCCCTAGCCCCAGCCGGACCCATCTGGGGGGGGTCGCGCGGCGCACGCGCGACGCCGTGGCCCTATGCGAAGCGGCGGCATTTGATGTCATCTTGATCGAAACTGTGGGCGTCGGCCAATCCGAAACTGTGGTTGCGGACCTGTCGGATGTGTTTTTGCTGCTGCTGGCCCCTGCGGGCGGGGATGAGTTGCAAGGGGTCAAGCGCGGCATCATGGAAGCGGCGGACATCATTCTGGTCAACAAGGCAGATGGCGATCTGAAGCCCGCAGCACAGCGCACCTGCGCCGATTACGCAGGCGCCCTGCGCTTGCTGCGCCGCCGCCCACAGGACCCCGAAGGATTCCCGAAGGCAATGACAGTGTCCGCGCTGGACGTGTCGGGCCTTGACACGGCCTGGGCCGAGATATGCCATCTGGTCGAGTGGCGCCGCGCGCAGGGTCATTGGCAGGCCAGTCGCGCCGCCCAGGCCCGCCACTGGTTCGAAGAAGAAGTGCGCCAGACACTTCTGGCGCGCCTGACCGAGCCCCGCGCGCGCACCCTGATGCAGGCGCTTTCCGCGCAGGTTTCCGAGGGCCAGATCACCGCCAGCCGGGCCGCTGATGAATTCTTTTCCCGCATCTGGCCGGAAATGGACAGCACGAAACCGCCGGAATCGCTTGACGCCGTCCCCGATACACCCTAATAGCGCGGGAACGAAATTCACGGCGCTGCGCAGCAGTGCCCTTTGTTATGTGGCACCCGGGCATTCATGTCCTGCCCTTATAAACAGACGAGGATAAGCCATGTCGCGCCGCTGCGAACTCACTGGAAAAGGCCCGATGTCGGGCAACAATGTAAGCCACGCCAACAACAAAACGCGCCGCCGCTTCCTGCCGAACCTGCAGGATGTGTCGCTTCAGTCAGAAGTACTGGGCCGCAGCTTCAAACTGCGCGTGTCCTCTGCTGCGTTGCGCTCAGTGGACCACCGCGGTGGCCTTGACGCCTATCTTGCCCGCGCCAAGGATGAAGAACTGTCGTCAAACGCACAGAAAATCAAGCGCGACGTTGCGAAGGCGCAGACAGCAGCCTAAAGCTGATGTAGTTTCAACAAGGCCTCCGGCGCTGCTGGGGGCCTTGTTGTATGGCGCATAGGGCTGACATGTTGCGTCTTGCTGCCCGATGCGTCCGTATCAAGCCTGCGGTCCCGTAGCTCAACTGGATAGAGCACCTGACTTCTAATCAGGATGTTGGGGGTTCGAGTCCTCCCGGGATCGCCAAGGCTTCCTTATGCCTTTGTAAAGGAGGCATATGAATGCGCAACAGGGCGGTTTTTGCTGCGCACCGTGTCAAGCGTTATTTTTGAAATCTGACGAACTTTTCAATAAATTTCTGATATCAAACAATATTTCCGGAAGACTGCCGCCTCCAACTCGTGAAGCCGGCTTTTCGCTTCCAAATCAATTTCCGTCGATTCAAGCATCCCCGACGAGACTGTTCGGAGGATCTTCTCGCTAGAGTTCGGCGGGAAACTCGTCAGAGGCCTTGATCATATCGGTAAGAACCTGATTCCGACGGGCCAGTGTTTCATGCCATTCCTGTGCCTGTCGATCTTTGAAGAACGATGCATCCGGGGCGAGCCGCTCCACCGCGGCCTCAACTTCATCGAGACTGACCCGGAAGAATTCCTTTCTCAAGTTCGCGTCATTCACCCGACGATCTGCGAACTCACGATGCAATGCAGCCTCTAGGGCCGGAGCTTCTTCGGAATAGATCATTGCATGCGTATCAAAGCTGAACGGCACACTTGCATCTCCCAGCTCTCGCACCCTGTCGTCAGGATCAAGGCGACGGGTAAGCCCGATCTTGACCACGTCTTCCCCGAATGACCCGATGTTCGAAATCACATAGACATACCCCGACTTGGTCATTTCGGCCATCGCCCGAGCCCGCTCTGTTTTTGCATGGGCCTCATCCAAGGCTGCCTGAAGTTCTGCGATCTTTGCCTCGTCGACACCGGCTTCAGAACGGGCTTTTTCCAAAAGCTGTTGAAAGCGAAGCTCCTCACGCTCAGCGGCCTCGGCTTCGGCAAGAAGTTTTTTCTCATCCCGTTCCGCCCGGGCCAATTCGGCACGTTCTTCCTTCTCGGCTTTCAGGCGTTCCCGGTATTCGTGGGTCAGATAAAGCTCCTCCAGTTTGAGGGCGACATAAGTGTCGTTTATGGTCAGGCGCATGGATTCATTGGCGCTGTTGATCTGCTTCGCCGCGGTCTGGATCCGCTTTTCCATGGCGTTCACATTGTTCCAACGGGTATTCGCAATGGCCGCCTCGCATTCATTGTTGAAGGCTCTCATGGTCAAACGGGTTTGGCGGTTGACCATGGCCTGTCCTTTCGACTTGCTGCCGTCAACGGTCCAATCAGCAGGGCAGATTGTGGCTGTCTTCGAACTGACCATATCCTTCTGACGTTCCCGCACCGCCGTAATTGCGGCCTTGTAGGCCTCGCTGTCGGAGAAATCGAAATGGGGCTCATAGACGCCGAGTTCAGCAAATGACAGGCGCTCGTCATAGATTGCGACCTGTGCCTCCAATTTCTGAAGGATTGCTCGCTTTGCGGTATAGGTCTGGCGCAGTTCAGCAAGGTCGGCTTGCACATCGGTTGCTTTGGTGCGCAGTTTTGCCACCTCATCCTCGACCGAAATGATCTGTGCATAACGTGTTTCCAGGGCCTGCTGTGCAGAAACGGCTTCGGTTTTCGCCGCCTCGACCTTTTTCCCTTTTGACCGTTCGCGGAGCCAAAGAAAAAGGAAGACGAAAGGAAGCAGCAGCCAAAGTATCAGAACAATCGTGATAGGATCCATTAAACACCTGTTTGAATGTTGAAATTCATGGGCAAACCATGCTCTGGTTGACTTAGGATTTCAACTGTAGCGGGTAGCCTTCGCGGTACCACTGCCGCTGATCGGGCAATGCAAGTACATAAATTGCCCGAACTGTAATTCGGCACTCAATCGGCAACTTTTTCTGTCGCAGCCAGTGTTTTGTTGCCGCGGGCCAGACCGTTGATCTTGCATTTTTCAGGAGCGGCGTGGCGCATTTATCGGGAACAAAACGTCTTTACCAAACGCCAAGTCCGAAGCTTCTGCCAGTAGGCGCATGGCAGTCGTTACCTGCTGTTCGCTGACATTGGCGCTGATCCACCATCCTGACCTTGTTTGTATTGTGTCGAGATGCGGACTTTTAAGATGAATGTCGACAGATCGACGGGCCACATACCGCCTTGCATGGGTTTTCTTCTCCGAGAGCCGCTCAATAGCAGAAGGATCGAGGTCGTGTATCATATCCACACACCGAGCGAATAGGTCCGCTAGGGTGACTCCCTGAACCTGCTGACCAAGAATCTCCGATTTAAGACTGTCATGCTGAGGAAGTGGCTGCGCTCGCATTGAATCCGCCGGAAAAAGCGGCTTGATTTTTTGAATTCGGTAGGCCTTATCATTTTCATCGATGGCAGCCTGCAAGGCGCCGACGACACCATTATCCATGAGATGCGTGATCGCAAGCAGGCCGTGAACAAATGGCAGCGGCAGTTCGACGGTGACACAAACGACGTCCTTTTCAGTGCTCATGACGTCTCCTCCCACTCTTGCGGCGGCGATTTGATTTGGCATTTTCCCCATGATGGACTGTGACCAAGTATCCGTCAGATACGACTGCAATGCTACCAGCCAGACGTTCAAGCCGCTGAATCCGATCTTTCAGCAGGCTTATTTCATAGAGTGCGGATTTGCGTGAAATCCGGAAACCATCAGAGCCAAAGGGTTCGCCCAATCCTATCAAGAGTTCTATGTCGGCATTGCGAAAGCCCCGTTTGTTGATTGTCACTGAGAACTGACCCGGCATTGTCACCGAGAACTGACCCACCCGGTTGTTATGTTCTGCGTGTCATGTTGGGGTCAATGCTGGTGTTTCCTTCCTCTTCTTTTTCGCCGTTTCGGAGCTGGCCTTGAAGCGATAGCTGTCATTGCCGGTCTCCAGAATGTGGCAGCGGTGGGTGAGGCGATCGAGCAGCGCGGTGGTCATTTTGGCGTCGCCGAAGACGGTTGCCCATTCGCTGAAGCTCAGGTTCGTGGTGATGATGACGCTGGTGCGTTCGTATAACTTGCTGAGCAGGTGGAAGAGCAAGGCGCCGCCGGAGGCACTGAATGGCAAGTATCCCAGCTCGTCCAAGATCACGAGATCAGTTTTCACCAGCGCTTCGGCGATCTTCCCAGCCTTACCCTGAGCTTTTTCCTGCTCCAGCGCGTTGACCAGTTCGACCGTCGAGAAGAAGCGCACGCGCTTGCGGTGATGCTCGATTGCCTGGATGCCGAGGGCCGTGGCAACATGGGATTTCCCTGTTCCCGGCCCCCCGATCAACACCACATTCTCAGCCCCATCCAGAAACTCGCAGCGATGGAGCTGGCGGACCAAGGATTCACGGATTTCGCTGGCGGTAAAATCGAATCCCGAGAGGTCCTTGTAAGCCGGAAAGCGGGCAGCTTTCATATGATACGCGGTCGATCGCACCTCTCGCTCGGCCATTTCAGCTTTTAGCAGCTGTGACAGCATTGGCATGGCGGCCTCAAATGCTGGTGACCCTTGCTCATGTAGGTCCTGCACGGCCTGCGCCATGCCCGGCATCTTCAGGCTGCGCAACATGATGACGATGGCGGCTCCAGCGGGGTCATGACGCATGGCGTGTTCCCTTCTGGGGGCGCAGCCCATCATAACGTGCGACGTTGGCCTCGGGCTCTTTGCTCAGCGAAAGTGCTGCAGGCGGCGTTACATCCGGCTGTTCAGTCGGCGTGCCATCCAGCAGCCTGTGGAGCAGGTTCAGCACATGGGTTTTGGTTGGCAGGCCCGCTTGTAGGGCTAGTTCCACGGCACGGAGCACCGCCTGTTCATCATGGTGCAGCACCAAGGACAGGATATCGACCATCTCACGATCTCCCCCCGGTTTACGCAACATTTGCGCCTGAAGCTTTCGGAAAGGTTCCGGCATCTCGAGGAAGGGGGCACCGTTGCGCAGCGCCCCGGGCTTGCGCTGAACCACTGCGAGATAATGGCGCCAGTCGTAGATGAAGCGCCCAGGTTTACGGTGTGATCGGTCGATAATACGCTCATGGGTGCAAACCACATGGCCCTCTGCTACAACGACCAACCGTTCGGGGTAGATGCGCAGGCTCACCGGCCTGTTCGCAAAGCTGGCGGGCACGGAATAGCGGTTGCGATCAAAGGTGATCAGGCAGGTGGGGGAGACACGCTTTCGCGCTTCGACAAAGCCGTCAAACATCGTTGGGAGTTGCATCAGCGAAGGCTTCTCGGCTTCCCAGACATCCGCAATGCTGCCGAGCAACATGCCATGGGCCGTCTCAGCCCAAAGTTGCTTGCAGCGCTCTTCCAGCCAGTCATTCAGCGCAGCAAGGTCCGGGAAGACTGGAGCAACTTGCCATAGGCGATGACGGGCATCGCGCACGTTCTTCTCAACCTGACCTTTCTCCCATCCTGCAGCCGGGTTGCAGAACTCAGGATCAAAAACATAGTGGCTGGTCATCGCCGTGAACCGCGCATTTACATCACGCTGTTTGCCGACGCCCACCCGGTCAACAGCGGTCTTCATATTGTCGTAGATGCCGCGGCTCGGGATGCCTTCAAAAACGCGGAAGGCGTGCCAATGGGCGTCAAACAGCATCTCATGTGTCTGCAGCAGATACGCCCGAACCAGAAATGCGCGGCTGTGCGACAGCTTGATGTGCGCCACCTGCAGTTTGATGCGCTCGCCTCCCACAAAGGCCCAGTCTTCGCTCCAGTCGAACTGGAACGCCTCACCTGGCGCAAACACCAGCGGCACGAAGGTGCCCCGGTCCGTTGTGTTTTGCGCCCGCTGACGTTCACCTTTCCATTGGCGCACAAAGGCCGCGACGCGCTCGTAGGAGCCATCATATCCTGCCTTGACGAGCTCCTCAAACATGTCCTTCGCAGTGCGGCGGTCCTTACGCGCCTTGCGCTGGTTGGCCACAAGCCAGTTTGTCAGCCGCGCCGCGTATGGATCGATCTTGCTCGGGCGATCAGGTGTCTGAAACTGGGGCTCGACGATCCCCTCCCGCAGATACCTCTTGATCGTGTTTCGCGATACGCCCGTCCGCCGTGCGATCTCGCGAATGGGCATCTTGTCCCGCAATGCCCATTTCCGAATAATCCTCAAAAATCCCATGTCTATCACTCCTAACGCCCCCGACTGCTTTGCGCAGGGGCAAGGTTGCACATGGGTCAATTCTCAATGACAATTTCCACTGTTGCCGGGTCAGTTCTCAGTGACAATCAACATGTCTTTACATCTGGGTTTTCATACTCTCGCCCCGTCAGCCGCATTTGCTGTGGCCGCAGGCGCGGCAGGTCATACACCCCTCTATCATGATCATTTCGAATGACCCGCAGGCGGGGCAGGCGCGGTTGGGTGGGGGGGTGCGATTGGGCTGGGTTTTCATTTCAGGATCATATTTCAAACCCAGACCTTCGCCCGCGATGAACCCTATCCGGATCAGGTGTTCTTCAATGACCCCGCCGATGGCTGCCAGAATGGACGGGATGTATTTGCCTTGCACCCATGCCCCGCCGCGCGGATCGAACACGGCTTTCAATTCCTCGACGACGAAAGATACGTTGCCGCCGCGCCGGAACACTGCCGAAATCATCCGTGTCAGCGCCACGGTCCAGGCGAAATGCTCCATGTTCTTGGAATTGATGAAAATTTCAAACGGGCGGCGATGGCCATTGATGACCGTGTCATTGATGGTGACGTAGATGGCGTGTTCCGATCCGGGCCATTTCAGCTTATAAGTATGCCCTTCAAGGGCATCGGGGCGGTCGAAGGGCGTGGACAGATACACGACATCGGCGCCCTGATCGGCTTGTGGTGCCGTGTCCGTATCTTCGGCAACCGACAGGACCGAGCCTGTCACATCATTGGGGCGGTAAGTGGTGCAGCCCTTGCAGCCCATATCCCACGCGGCCATATAGACATCCTTGAATGCGTCAAAGCTGATATCCTTGGGGCAGTTGATGGTTTTGGAGATTGAGCTGTCCACCCATTTCTGGGCCGCCGCCTGCATGCGCACATGGTCCATGGGGGCCAGCACCTGTGCATCGACGAAATATTCGGGCATGGGCGCGTCGCCATGCAGGCTGCGCCACATCTGAACGGCGTAATCCTCGACCTTTTCATCGGTTTTGGACCCGTCTTTTTGCAGCACCTTGCGGGTGTAGCTATGCGCGAAAACAGGCTCAATCCCGGAACTGACATTGCCAGCATACAGGCTGATGGTGCCCGTGGGCGCGATGGAGGTCAGCAGCGCGTTGCGAATGCCATGCGTGCGCACGGCCTCGCGCACGTCGTCATCCATGGCCTGCATATTGCCCGACGCCAGATAGGCATCTGCATCAAACAGCGGGAACGCGCCTTTCTCGCGGGCCAGGTCCACACTGGCCAGATAGGCCGCGCGCGCAATGGCGCGCATCCATGCTTCTGTCTGCGCCACTGCGGCATCGGACCCGTAGCGCAGACCCGTCAGGATAAGCGCATCGGCCAGCCCCGTAACACCCAGCCCAATACGGCGTTTGGCGCGCGCTTCTTGTGCCTGCGCATCCAGCGGAAAGCGGCTGGCATCAACGACATTATCCATCATCCGCACCGCCAGCCGCACCAGTTCATCAAGTTGCGCCTCATCCAGACGGGCCTGCGGGGTGAACGGGTCGGCCACCAGCCGCGCCAGATTGACAGACCCCAGCAGGCACGCCCCATAGGGCGGCAGGGGTTGTTCGCCGCATGGGTTCGTGGCCGCAATCGTTTCGCAATATGACAGGTTATTGGCGGCATTGATGCGGTCAATGAAAATGACACCCGGTTCGGCATAGTCATAGGTTGCCTGCATGATCCGGTTCCAAAGATCACGCGCCTGCACCGTGTGGTAAATACGCCCGTCAAACTGCAACTCCCATGCCCCGTCAGCCTTGACGGCATCCATGAAGGCATCGGTCACCAGAACCGACAGGTTGAACATGCGCAGGCGGGCGGCATCTTGTTTTGCGGTGATGAAATCCTCGATATCGGGGTGGTCACAGCGCATGGTGGCCATCATTGCCCCGCGGCGCGACCCCGCCGACATGATGGTGCGGCACATCGCGTCCCACACATCCATAAACGACAGCGGGCCTGACGCATCAGCGGCCACCCCTTTTACGGGCGCGCCCTTGGGGCGGATGGTGCTGAAATCATAGCCTATGCCGCCGCCTTGTTGCATGGTCAGCGCCGCTTCGCGCAGCATGTCGAAAATGCCGCCCATGCTGTCGGGAATCGTGCCCATGACAAAACAATTGAACAAAGTGACGCTGCGCGCCGTGCCTGCGCCTGCGGTAATGCGCCCGGCGGGCAGGAACCTGAAATCCTCCAATGCGGTAAAAAAACGGTCTTCCCACAGGGCAGGGTCGTTTTCCACCGCCGCCAGCGCGCGGGCAATGCGGCGCCATGTGTCGTCAACGCTTTGGTCAAGGGGGGTGCCATCCGCCTGTTTCAGCCGGTATTTCATGTCCCAGATCTGTTCTGCAATCGGGGCGGTAAAGCGGCTCATGGCGGGGATTCCTTTGGTTGGGGGGGCAGCGTGGTCCGACAAGATAGGCGCGGGCGCGGTGGCGGTCAACGCACATACCCCGCCGGCCCCACGGGCGTTGTCATGAAACCTGCATGAAGTCTTGTGTATCACACAGCCCGAAGGGCCCAGGGGCGCGATGTCTGGTTGCACATGCTGTGGCCTGTTGGCATCGTAGCTGTCAGTCAGAGCAATAAAGGCGGACTATCCGACATGGCAATCAAGACCCCGCTGGCCGATTGGGGGCCGTTTGTGCTGGCCTTGGGCGTGACACAGACCATCGGCTATGGGACAATTTTTTATGCCTATCCAATCATGGTTCCCGCCATCGCCGCCGAATTGGGGGTGTCTGGTCCGGTGCTGTTTGGGGTGTTTTCGGTGGGGTTGTTGCTGGGTGGGCTGGTGTCGCCGCGCTTGGGGCGGTTGCTGGACCAGTTGGGCGCGCCGCAGGTTATGGGCATTGGCAGCGCCCTTGCGGCTATCCTGACCGCGCTGATCGCCGTCGCGCCCAATTTCGCAAGCTTCGCGGTGCTGGTCATCTTGTTGCAAGCCATCAGCTTTGCAGTGCTGTATGATGCCGCATTCGCAACCCTGTCGTTAAAGGAACCGGCGGACACGCGCAGCGCTATTACGCGGCTGACATTGATTGGCGGGTTTGCGTCAACTGTGTTCTGGCCGCTGACGGGGTTCGGGGTTGAAATGCTGGGCTGGCGCGGCACCTGTGGGGTATTCGCCGTGTTGCATCTGGGCGTGGCCATGCCGCTGCACTTCTGGATCGCGCGCAAGGCAGCGGTGGCGCGCACGCCCGACGTCGCGCCCGCCCGTGCCGCGCGCCCGGTCTTTCCGGTTGTCGCACCCGACCAGTTGCGCCGCGCTTTTGTGCTGGTGGCGCTTGGGTTTGCGATTACGGGCATGGTGATCGCCGCGATGGGGGTGCATATGGTGCCGGTGCTGATGGAACAGGGGTTGGGGCAGGCCGCATTTCTGGTGGCCATGCTGATGGGGCCTGCGCAAGTGTTGGTCCGACTGGTCGAGGCCGGGTTCTGGCGCAATTTCCACCCGTTGAATGTGGCCATCATTTCCAGCGCGGCAGTGCCGCTGTCGTTTTTTGTGTTGTTGCTGGCGGGGCAGGGGGTTGGGCTGGCCGTGGTGTTTGCGCTGTTGTTTGGCGCAGGGCAGGGGCTGGCCAGTATTGTGCGCGGATCGGTGCCGCTGGTGTTGTTCGGGGCGGTGGGCATCGGGGCGCGGCTGGGCCGTCTGGCGGGGCTGCGCAGCGTGATGGCGGCGGCAGCCCCGTTCCTGTTTTCGGTTGCCTTTGTGCGGCTGGGGCCACAGGCAACATTATGGGTGTCCATTGCGCTGGGCGTAGCGGGGGTGGCCGCGTTGATCTGGTTGCGCGCGGGACTGCGCGCACAGCGCAGGTGGGACGCGGTTTAGCGCGGCCTTGCGCGTGTCCTCACAAATCTGAGATTGGCACTGGAAATCCCCGCCCCCCCTCATATCTGTATGGCATGACGATGGATCGGAACTCCGCGTCTGTATCTGTTACTGTCCCTCGTTCCGCACTTGGCCCGGCCTGTTGGTCGGGCCTTTTTCTGCTTGCATATCAGGTGGCAACGCCCCAAACTTGCGCCATGACACAGCCTGACAGCGCCCGGTTGAAGCACATTTTGCACCGCACGAAGGTTATTGCCGTTGTGGGGGTTTCCGCCAATCCGGTGCGTCCCAGCTATTTTGTGGCGCGTTATCTGAAGCTGAAGGGTTACCGCATCATTCCGGTCAATCCGGGGCTGGCGGGGCAAATGCTGTTTGGGGAAACCATCCTTGGCACGGTGGCGGACTGCCCGCCACAGGTGGATATGGTTGATATTTTCCGCCGGTCCGAACATGTGCCCGAAATTGTTGATGACGCGCTGAAAAACTTGCCGAACCTGCGCACGATCTGGATGCAGATTGGTGTCCAGCACGAAGGCGCTGCCGCCAAGGCGCAGGCGCGCGGTGTGGATGTGGTGCAAAACCTGTGCCCGAAGATGGAATATCAGCGCCTGTTCGGGGAATTGCGCATGGGTGGTATCAATACCGGCGTAATTTCATCGCGGCTGACCTAGCGCTACGGGGGGCGCGCCTTGGGTGCTTCCCCCCATTGTTTCGTTGGGCCATATGATCCCAGCCGTCAGAGGGGGTCGCGTTCATGCGCATTCACGCGGCCCGCCCTAACTTTATGTTGTCGCGTGTCGTTTTGCGCAAAACCGGTTCCCACTTTTGCGCGACATGCTTTAGGTGATCACATCAGGTGCGTCGCGTCCGGTATGGGCGCGAATGCCCGCAATCTGGTCTGCGGCGGCAATCACGTCTGACAGCGCGGTTTGTGCATCCTGTGCCAGCGCATCGGGTGCGGTTTCCAGCCGTTCCAGATAGACGCGCAATGTGGCCCCTGCCGTGCCGGTGCCCGACAGGCGCAGGACAATCCGCGCGCCATTGGTCAGGAAAATGCGCAGGCCCTGCTGCGTGGCGCAACTGCCGTCCACCGGGTCATCATAGGAAAATTCGTCGGCGCGTTCCACAGTCAGACCCGCGAAATCCTGCCCCGGCAGGGCGGGCAGGGCCGCGCGCAGCTGGTCCATCAGGGCCTGTGCGGCGTCTGCGTCCACTTCTTCATAATCATGTCGGGAATAGTAATTCCGCCCGTAGCGCGCCCAATGATCAGCCATCAGCGCGGCCACGGATTTGCCGGTTTGTGCCAGAATGTTCAGCCATAGCAGCACCGCCCACAGCCCGTCCTTTTCGCGCACATGGCTTGATCCGGTGCCCGCCGATTCCTCGCCGCACAGGGTGACTTTGCCTGCATCCAGCAGGTTACCAAAGAATTTCCAGCCCGTGGGCGTTTCAAAACACGCGATGCCCTTGGCCTTGGCCACACGGTCCACTGCGCAGGAGGTCGGCATGGACCGCGCAACCCCCGCCAGCCCGCCAGCATAGCCCGGCGCCAGATGCGCCAGATCAGCCAGCACCGCAAGCGAGTCGGACGGGCTGACATAGCACCCGCGCCCCACAATCATGTTGCGGTCCCCGTCCCCGTCTGACGCGGCACCGAAATCGGGTGCATCTGGCCCATACATGGCGGTCATCAGGTCCTTGGCCCAGATGGGGTTGGGGTCTGGGTGGCCGCCGCCGAAATCCGGCGATGGTGTGCCGTTGACCACACTGCCCGCACGCGCACCCAGACGGTGTTCAAGGATTTCGCGCGCATAGGGGCCAGTCACCGCATGCATCGCGTCAAACCGCACGGCAAACCCACGGCCAAACAGCGCGCGGATGGCGTCAAAGTCGAACAACGTTTCCATCAGGTCGGCATAGTCGCGGATCGGGTCAATGACATCCACGCGCATACCTGCCAGATCATGGCGTCCCTGCACATCGATCGGCACGCCGTCCCCTTCAAGGATGCGGTATTCCTGAAGGGTCCGGGTGCAGCTAAAAATCTTCTCGGTGACAGATTCGGTTGCGGGGCCGCCATTGGGACCGTTGTATTTCAGGCCAAAATCCGCATCAGGGCCACCGGGGTTGTGGCTGGCCGACAGGATCAAGCCGCCATCGGCCTTGTATTTGCGGATGATATGCGACGCGGCGGGCGTGGACAGCAGACCCCCTTGCCCCACAATGCACGCCGCCGCCCCGTTTGCCGCCGCCATGCGCAAGATCACATCAATCGCACGGTCATTGAAATACCGCCCGTCCCCGCCCACAACCAGCGTCTGGCCCGCAACCCCGCCAACCCCGTCAAAAATGGCCTGAACATAGTTTTCCAGATAGGGGCTGGCCATGAAAACCGGGGTTTTCTTGCGCAGGCCCGATGTGCCGGGTTTCTGCCCCTCAATAGGGGTGGTGGCGATGGTCTTGACGGTCATGATAGCGCGGTCCTTTTGTGGTATTCTTGGCCTGCCGGTCCTGAAAATGCCATTCGTGCCATGCGATTGGTAGGCTTCGGCAAGCTTGAAGGTCAAGGGCAGGGCCATGGGCAATTTCAGTCTGGGTGTCGAATATGGTTAATTCGGCTTCAATTTCATGACGGAATGCCAAAATAATGGCATGAAACCGGCATTCAAATGGCGCGGAAAATGGCGTGGCAAAAGGGCCAAACGCAAACACGCGGCAGGGCCGGACCCTGCCGCGTGTCAAGCTGTCGCAACATATTCGCCCTGTCAGGCGCGCACCAGCGCCTCATAGGTTTCGGCAACCTTGCGCGTCATCTGGCCCACCTGAAAATCATGCGGGCCAATCTGGCCCACAGGGGTGATTTCGGCGGCGGTGCCGGTCAACCAGCATTCGGAAAAATCGGCCAGTTCTTCGGGCATGATATGGCGTTCATGCACTGTGATTCCCATGTCGCGCAGCATGGCAATAACCGTCTGGCGGGTAATGCCGTTCAGAATGGCATCGGGAATTGGTGTGTGCACTTCGCCATCCTTGACGAAAAACACGTTCGCGCCTGTCGCTTCGGCCACATAGCCGCGATAGTCATAAAACAGCGCGTCCGAACAGCCCTTTTCCTCGGCTGCGTGTTTCGACATTGTGCAGATCATATACAGCCCTGCGGCCTTGGCCGCTGTCGGGATGGTTTCGGGCGAGGGGCGGCGCCATTTGGCGATGTCCAGCTTCGCGCCCTGCATTTTGGCGTCCCCATAATACGCCCCCCATTCCCATGCCGCGATGGCCACGCGCACCGGGTTGCGCCGTGCGGCTACGCCCATATCCTCGCCCACACCGCGCCAGGCCAGCGCACGCACATAGGCATTTGTCAGGTTGTTTGCGCGCAGCACTTCGGCCTTGGCTTCTTCCAATTGGTCCACGCTGTAGGGGATCTGCATGTCCAGCAACCGCCCCGATTCCAGCAGGCGTTCGGAATGTTCGCGGCTTTTGAAAATCTTGCCGTTATAGCACCGCTCCCCTTCAAATACCGACGAGGCATAATGCATGGCATGCGTCAGGATATGCACATTGGCATCCCGCCAGGGCACCATGGTTCCATCCATCCAGATCAAGCCTTCTCTGTCGTCATATGCCCCGGCCATGCATGCCTCCTCATTTGGCAGATTTTCAATAGTTACGCAATTTAGGTCCACATCGGTCATAATGTTGCGCGAAAACTGATGAATCGCTAGCAATTCGATCTTGGAATGTCAACAAGGCTGACATAAAATGGCGCAAAGATTAATCAGACGGGCATTCAGGGCGGGGAAAGCATGGGACAAGGTGGATCTGGAACACTTGGCGGCGAAAATCTGCTTTTCCTGACGGATGAACAGTTGCGCAAAGGCATTGAAGCGATGTTCTTTGCCTATCGTGGCTTCACGGCGGACCCTGACCGCATTCTGGCCGAGCATGGCTATGGCCGGGCACATCATCGCGCGTTGCATTTCATCAACCGCACCCATGGCACCACGGTAAACAACCTGCTGACTGTGCTGGGCGTGACCAAGCAATCGTTGAACCGCGTGTTGCGCACCCTGATCGAAGACGGGCTTGTGGACAGCCGCATCGGCCGCACCGACCGGCGCGAACGCAATCTGTATCTGACCGAAAGCGGCAGGACCCTTGAACGCAAGTTATCCGAAGCGCAGCGTGACCGCATGCGTGCCGCCTATCGCGCTGCCGGGCCGCAAGCTGTGGCAGGGTTCCGCCAGGTACTGGAGGCCATGATGGATGACGAGATTTTTCGTCAATATATCGCCCTGAAGGAGCGTCGCACATGAGCGCAGAAACCGCCGCGCATCTGTTGATTGTGGATGATGACGCGCGCATCCGCAGCTTGTTGCAGAAATACCTTATCCGCAACGGATTCATGGTGACCGCCGCGCGCGACGCGGCACATGCCCGCAGGCTTCTTGCCGGGCTTAGTTTCGACCTTGTGGTGCTGGATGTGATGATGCCGGGCGAAGATGGCATAAGCCTGACACGCCATATATGCACCGATACCGCGATGCCGGTTTTACTGCTGACCGCCAAGGGCGAGGCCGAGGACAGGATTTCAGGGTTCGAAGCGGGGGCCGATGACTATTTGCCCAAACCGTTTGAACCGCGTGAATTGTTGCTGCGCATCAACGCCATTCTGCGCCGCCGCCCGCAACCCGCCGCAACCGAGGTGCTGCCCCAGGTGCTGATCATGGGACCGCTGCGCTATGATCTGGAACGCGGTGAATTGAAACGCGGGGACACTGTTATCCGGCTGACCCAGACCGAAGCCACCATCATGCGCTTTTTCTGCGAACGTCCCGGCGAGGTGATCCGCCGCGAGGCCTTGGTCGACCATCTGGGCCGCGACCGGGCCGGGCACAGCGCGGTAGTCGGGCAGGATCGCGCGGTGGATGTGCAGATTACACGCCTGCGCCGCAAGATTGAACATGACCCCAAAACCCCCCGACACCTGCAAACTGTCCGGGGCGCAGGGTATATGCTGGTCGCGGATTGAACGCCGCAATCGCGCCGCCCATGGGGCGCTTTGCGCAGCCCCCCAGCGGCAGGGCAGGGCAAAAGCGGGGTTTCTAAGCCCGTTGAAAGCAGGTAAAGCTGCCCAAAATCAGACGGAAGCCCAGAACCGTGTCCAGCCTGTCCAACCCCAGCAGACGTGAAACCCAACGCCGCAATGATTGGGTCATTGCCCATTGGTTATGGCGCAACTTCGTGCGTCACCGCCTGAAATTCATCGGGGTGGCTGTTGCGTTCATGGTCATCGAGGCGCTGATGCTGGGCGCGCTGAGCTATCTTATCCAGCCCATGTTCGATGATGTGATGATCGCGGGCGACCGGGGCAGCCTGTATTGGGTCGCCATGGGGATGGCGGCGGTGTTTTTCGGGCGCGGTCTGGCGCGGCTGGCGCATAAATCCGTGATGGTCATTCAGGCCGAAGGCGCCGTTGCCGAATTGCAGACCATGCTTCTGGGCCATCTGATGCGGCTGGACCAAAGTTTCTTCAAGCTGCATGCGCCGGGCATCCTGATTGAACGTGTGCGCGGGGATTCCTATGCCGTGGGGGGGCTGTTTCAGGGGCTGATCACCGGGTTTGGCCGCGACGGGGCGGCCGTGATTGTGCTGTTTGGGGTCGCGCTGTGGACAGACTGGCAATGGACACTGGTTGCGCTTGTGGCCATTCCGCTTCTTGTGCTGCCGTTGCTATGGCTGCAGCGCCTTATCCGCCGGCGCAGCAAGGAATCGCGCGTGGCCGCCGCCAATTGCTCCAACCGTCTGGATGAGGCGTTTCACGGGATTTCCACCATCCAGCTGACCGGAACCGAAACCCGCGAATTGTCGCGGTTTCAGTCGGTCATGCGCGAATATGTGCGCAAGGCCGTGCGCGCCGCAATTGGCCATGCGGCGGTGCCCACGGTCATGGATTTCGGCGCGGCCATCGGTTTTGCCATGGTGCTGATCTATGGCGGGATGCAGATTATTGACGGCACGCGCACTGTCGGGCAGTTCATGTCATTCTTCACTGCGCTTGGGTTGCTGTTTGACCCGATGCGCCGCTTTTCCGCGCTAAGTGCAGAATGGCAGACCTTGCTTGCGTCACTGGAACGCACGCATGGCTTGTTGCAGGTTCAGGCCAAGGTCACGAACCCACCCGCGCCGCGCGCCGCTGTGCCGCCCCGCGCGCAGGCCGATGTCACGTTTCAGGATGTGGAATTTTCGTATGATGCCGAACCCGTCTTGCGCGGGCTGTCCTTCGCGGCGGCGGCAGGCAAGACGACGGCTATTGTGGGGCCGTCAGGGGCCGGGAAATCCACTGTGTTTTCCTTGCTGACGCGCCTTGCAGATGTCACATCCGGCCAGGTGTTGCTGGGCGGTCAGGACATCCGGACCATGGATCTGGTGCAATTGCGCCAGTGCTTCGCGGTGGTCAGTCAGGATACGGCGCTGTTTGACGAATCAATCCGTGACAATGTGACCATGGGCGCCGAAAATGTGTCCGATGCGGCATTGAAGGCGGCCTTGCGCGCCGCCCATGTTGATGATTTTCTGTCGCTTATGCCGCAAGGTGTCGATACCTCCGCTGGTCCGCGCGGGTCGTCGCTGTCGGGTGGGCAGCGCCAGCGGGTGGCGATTGCGCGCGCGCTGCTGCGCGATGCGCCGGTGTTGCTGCTGGACGAAGCGACAAGCGCACTGGACGCGAAATCCGAAGCGTTCGTGCAGGAAGCGCTGAACAAGCTTGCGGCAGGGCGCACGACAATCGTGATTGCCCACAGGCTGTCCACTGTGCGCAATGCCGACAAGATTGTGGTCATGGACCGTGGCCGCGTGGTCGAGCAGGGCAGCCATGCCGAATTGCTGGCCCTTGGCGGGGCCTATGCGCGGCTATATGCAATCCAGTTCGGGGATCAGCCCGAATAAGCCAGTGTCGCGGTCCCTGCGCCCGGAGTGCTGCGCTTCCAGATTGCAAATCGCGCCCTGCTGACGCATAACCCCCCAAACTGCGAGTGGAATGTTTGATGAATTATCTGGAATTCGAAAAACCGCTGGCCGAGATTGAAGGCAAGGCAACCGAATTGCGGGCCATGGCTGCGGCCAACCCCGAAACTGATCTTGCCAAAGAAGCGGCCGCGCTGGACCAGAAGGCGCAAAAGCTGCTGGTGGACCTGTATAAGAACCTGACGCCATGGCGGAAATGTCAGGTTGCCCGCCATCCTGACAGGCCGCATTGCAAGGATTATGTCGATGCCTTGTTTGATGAATTCACATCCCTTGCCGGGGATCGCGGCTTCGCCGAAGATGAAGCAGTCATCGGGGGACTTGCACGCCTGAAGGGGCGTGCAGTCGTGGTGATCGGTCAGGAAAAAGGCCATGATACCCAAAGCCGCTTGCGGCGCAATTTCGGCATGGCCCGCCCCGAAGGCTACCGCAAGGCCATACGCCTGATGGACATCGCCCAGCGTTTTGGCCTGCCGGTCATTACCCTTGTGGACACGCCCGGTGCCTATCCGGGCAAGGGGGCGGAAGAACGCGGTCAGGCCGAAGCGATTGCGCGCTGCACCCAGAAATGCCTAAGCCTTGGTGTGCCGCTGGTGTCTGTCATCATCGGCGAAGGCGGGTCTGGCGGGGCTGTGGCCTTTGCCACTGCAAACCGCATCGCCATGCTGGAACATTCCGTCTATTCGGTGATCAGCCCCGAAGGCTGCGCGTCCATCCTTTGGAAGGATTCCGACAAAATGCGCGAAGCGGCCGAAGCGCTGCGATTGACAGCGCAGGACCTGAAGAAGCTGGATGTCATTGACCGGATTATCCCCGAACCGCTGGGCGGTGCACAGCGCGACCGGGACGCCATGATCAAGGGCGTGGGGGCTGCATTGGACGCCATGCTGGGCGAGTTGGACGGCAAGGATGCGGCGGCGCTGAAACAGGACCGGCGCAAGAAATTCCTGAACATGGGCGCAAAGGGGCTGTCAGCCTGACACCCCCCTTTTCCATCTGCCGATGATGATCAGGCGTTCACATCCACCACAACACGCCCCCTGACGCCCCCTTTCAGAATATCGGCGGCCAGCGCTGGCAGGTCGGACAATGTTGCAGGCTGGATCATCATGTCCAGCTTGTTTATGGGCAGGTCGCGGGCAAGCCGTTCCCACGCCCGCAGGCGGTTGTCATAGGGCTGCATCACGGAATCAATGCCCAACAGATTGACCCCGCGCAGCAAGAAGGGAATGACTGTTGCAGGCAGGTTTGCGCCGCCCGCCAGCCCGACCGCTGCGACAGAACCGCCATAGTGTATTTGCCCCAGCACGCGCGCCAGCATCGCGCCGCCGACCGTGTCCACACAGCCCGCCCAGTTTTCCGATTCCAGCGGGCGTTTCACGGTTTCGTTCAGCGTTTCGCGCGCAACGATCTGGCTGGCCCCAAGATCGCGCAAATAGGGTTCCGCGTCTGGCCTGCCGGTCACGGCGGCAACCTCATGGCCCAGCGCGGCCAGCAAGGCTATGGCAACAGACCCAACACCGCCCGCCGCGCCCGTCACCAGAACAGGGGCCTTGGCCGTGGTCAGGCCGTGATCTTCCAGCGCCATGACCGCCAGCATGGCGGTAAACCCCGCAGTGCCAATGGCCATTGCCTGACGGGTGGTCAGGCCCGCAGGCAGCGGCACCAGCCAGTCCGCGCGCACACGCGCCTTTTGTGCATAGCCGCCCCAATGGGTTTCCCCCACACGCCAGCCGGTCAGAACCACCTTGTCGCCGGGGGCATAGCGCGGGTCGTCACTGGCAGCGACAGTGCCCGCGAAATCAATGCCCGGCACATGCGGATAGCTGCGCACCAAGCCGCCACCGGGACCAACACACAGCCCGTCCTTGTAGTTCAGCGTCGAATATTCCACCGCGACAGTTACATCCCCTGCGGGCAGCGCGTCTTCTGTCAGGGTCTGGATGCTGGCATGGGGTTTTCCATCCGCATTCTTATCGACGACAAGTGCCTTGAAGCTCATGATTGGTCCTTTCAGGTTCCGCGCTGCGCCTTCCGCCTTGGACAGCGGCCCCGCATCTTCTATGCTTGGCATAGCAAACTGGCGTATCTGTGACAAACCTTCAATATCGGGAATACCGTTTGTGCAGGGGCGTTTGATGCGCAGGCGTGGCATATCTTGATGGTGCGCGCAGGACACACCGCCGGGGGCAGCCCGGCAGATTGGGCAGGAATGGTATCGGTTCCCACCATAGCGGCAATCCGGTTTGGCGCGGGTCTGGCGCAGCATTTGCCTGCGCCCGGCCATGCGGGCATCTTGTATGACAGCCTGATGGCCGAAGCGCGCGCGCAATTTCCGCCCGAACCCTTCGCCGACCGCCTGACGCGCCTGCAAACGCGCACCACCTTGTTGCAGGCCAGCCGCGCTGCGGACACAACGCCCGCCCGCCGCGCCGAATTCGAGCGCGCGCATCAGGCCCTGCGCGACGCCAGTTTCGCCGATCTGCGCGCCAGCATTGCGGAATTGGCCTATGCGCGCACCGGCTTTCATGAACGCCTGACGCGGTTCTGGGCCAATCACTTCGCGGCCATGGGGCTGGGCGGGGCGCTGGCGCGCACGCGCAGCGCCTATATTGATGCCGCCATCAGGCCCCATGTCACAGCCCGTTTTTCCGATATGCTGCGCGCGGCGGTGCTGCATCCGGTGATGCTGGTGTATCTGGACCAGTTCCGGTCCGTCGGGCCGAACAGTCCCGTGGGCCGGCGGCAAGGGCGGGGGGTGAATGAAAACCTTGCACGCGAAATTCTTGAACTGCACACGCTGGGCGATACGCGCCATTTCACCCAAGGGGATGTCAGCCAGTTCGCCCTGTTGTTGACGGGGCTTACCGTCACCCCGCAACATGACTTCCTGTTTGACCCGCGCATTGCCGAACCGGGCATCCTGAGGGTTTTGGGCACAGGCTACGGCGCGCGCCGCGCCGGGCTGGAGCATATTACCCATGCGCTGGACGATCTGGCCCGCCGCCCCGAAACGGCCCTTCATATCGCGCGCAAACTGGCCCGCCATTTCATAGCCGATGACCCTGACGCGCAACTGGTCGCCCATATTGCGGCGGCGTTCAGCCAAAGTGGGGGCGATCTGATGGTGTGCTACCGCGCGCTGCTGGAACACCCCGCCGCATGGGCAAGCCCCTTGGCCAAGACCCGCGCGCCCGTGGAATTCATGGCAGCCGCCTTGCGCGCGCTGAATGTCCCGCGCGACGGGTTTCTGGCGCTGCCATCACGGCGCACACGGCTAGACCTGGCAGATCCGCTGCAGAATATGGGCGAAGCGTTCGAAACTGTGCCCAGCCCGGCGGGCTATGACGACAGCGCCGCTTATTGGGTAACCCCGCAGGCGCTTGCGGCGCGCATTGGCTGGGCCATGGCGCTGGTGCAGCGCTGGCCGGACGGGCCGGACCCGCGCGCATTTGTGGATGTGGCGCTGGGGGATGCGGCGTCAGACGCGCTGCGCCGTGCCGCCCAAGGGGCCGAAACCCGCGCACAGGGGCTTGCGGTCATTCTGGCCTCGCCTGCGTTCAACCGCAGATGACAGCAAGGGACACGCCATGGCCTATCGCATGAACCGCCGCCAGCTTCTGACCCGCGCATTGGCGCTGGGCTGCTCTGCGGCGGCAAGCCCGTTGGTCACACCGATGAGTTTTGCCGCATTGCCCGGTGACCGGCGGTTGGTGGTTATCGTTTTGCGCGGCGCCATGGACGGGCTGGACGTGTTCCGCCCCGTGGGGGACCGCCATCTGGCCAGGCTGCGCCCGTATCTGGCGCAGGAAAACCCGCCGCTGGCGCTGGACAATTTCTTTGCGCTGCATCCGGCGCTGTCGGGGCTTATGCCGCTGTGGCAGGCGGGCGAAATGGCCTTCGTGCCTGCAACCTCCACCCTGTATCGTGACCAGCGCAGCCATTTTGACGGACAGGACCATCTGGAAGCCGGGACCGCAGGCATATTGCCCCCCACGCTGCAGCGCGATGGCTGGCTGAACCGGCTGGTCGCGCAACTGCCCGGTGCGCAGGCGCGCACGGCTTTCGCGCTGGGGCGTGAACGCATGCTGATTCTGGAAGGGCAGGCGGCCATCACCCAATGGTCACCGGGCACCGATCTGGACCTTGGCCCGCAAAACCGGTTGCTTCTGTCCTATCTGTTCCAGAATGACCCGCTATTTGCCGAAGCGGGCCAGATTGCGCTGGACATGACCGCCTCTGGTCTGGACGATGACGACGACATGCCCGCAGCAGGTGACGCCACGGGGCTGGGCGCATATGTTGCGCGCCAGTTGCTGGACGATGCGCGCATCGCCAGCTTTTCGCTGACAGGCTGGGACACCCACCGCGACCAGCACCGCGCGCTTCTGCCCGCCCTGGGGCGGTTGCAGGACGCCATTGTGGCGCTGCGCGATGGCTTGGGCCGCGCATGGGGGGAGACCATTGTCATGGCGATGACCGAATTCGGGCGCACAGCGCGCGAAAACGGCGCGCGCGGCACGGACCACGGGACAGGGGGCGCATTGCTGCTGGCCGGCGGTGCCTTGCGGGGGGGGCGCGCCATCGGGGGGTGGCCGGGGCTGTCGGATCAAGACCTGTATGCAGGGCGCGACCTGATGCCGCTGTCAGATATCCGCGCCTATCCTGCATGGGCCATGCATGACCTGTTCGGCCTGCCGGTGTCCAGCATCGAGCGGCATGTGTTCGCACGTCTGGACATGGGTGACAGCCCGCGCCTGTTTCTATAGGCTGCGCAGGTCATGTATCTGCGCGTCCGGGCAGGCGCGCCGCGCGATGTCGCATAAATGTGCATGATGGGTCAGGTAGATGACCTGCCCTTTGCGCGCCATCTGGCCCAACAGCCCGAAGGTGGCGTGGGACCGGTCGTCATCGAAGCTTTCCATGATGTCATCGGCGATGAACGGCACCATCGGGCGTTGGTCGGCAAGTTCCAGATAGCCTGCAATCCGCAGCGCCAGATATAGCTGGAAACTGGTGCCCTTGGACAAGGTGTCCACAGGTTTGGACGCGCCGCGCGCATCCTGGGCAATCAGCAGTTCGCGTGCCCCGTCCGGGCGGGTGCTCAGGCCCGTATAGGCGCCGCATGTCAGCGTCGTGAAAGCATGGCCCGCGCGGTCCATCATGCTGGAACGGTGCGTGTCGCGGTAGTGGCGCAGCGCCTGTTCCACGGCCACAATACCGGCCTGCCGGCCCAGATAGGCGCGCGCTTCGTCCTGAATTTGCAAAATCAGGGTCTGGCGTTCTTCTTCCAACCGGGCGGCGGCATCATCCAGCCCTACGCTGTCCAGGTCCTTTTGGGCGCTGGCCAGTTGGGCATAGGTTTCGCGCAACACCTGATCTTGTGCCTTCAGCGTTGCCGCAAGGGTGTCGCGTTCGACTGTGGCCGCCTGCACGTCAAGGGTGCTCAGGCGCGTGGTTTCCGCCGCCAGATCGTCGCTGTGCAGATGGCGCGTCAACTCATCGCGGGTGTCGGCCAGTCGGGCGCTTGCGTCATTCGCGCGGGTAATTCTGGCGATCTCGGCGGCTATATCATCCAGCGACAGGGGCGCGAACTGCGCGCGCAGCGGCTCGGTTGCCTGATCAAGGGCCTGACTGCGCCGCATCAGCGCCTCCAGTTCGCTTTGGGCCTTGTCGCGGGTTGCCATCAGGTGCGCGCGCTGGGCGGCCATGTCCTGTGCGCTGCGCAACCTGTCACGCAACCGGGGCCATAGCACGCGCGGGTCTGCTTCGGCGGGCATGTCCAGATCGCGTGCGAGCAATGCCAACTGGTCGCAAAAGGCGCGTTCGTCCTTGCGGATGGCGTCAATGCGGTGGGACAGGTCGCGTATTTCGCTGCGCAAGGGGGCCAGTGTTTCCAGCGTTTTCAAAATGGCGCGCACCTGCCCAACTGGCAGGGTGGGCGTGATCCATGTTTGCGCCAGTGCGGCTGTCCAGCGCGTTTTCCAGTCGGCGCGGGCCTGGTGCACCTGTTCCAGCGCGCTGTGTCGGCGCGTCACATCTGCCCTTGCGCGTGCCAGTGTCGCGCGCCGTTCTGCCAGACGTGCGGCATCGGCGTTCAGGGCCTCGGCCTGTGCGAACAGCGCTGTGTAATCGCTGTCGCTGACCGGTGTCTGGCCCAAGGCGCGCAGGGCCCCGGCCAACAGGTCGCAGGCATGCGCGCGTCGGGCTGTGTGTTCATCCAGCAGTGCGCGGGCCTGCGCTTGCGCAGCGCCGGCTTGCAATGCTGTCTGGCGCAGGTCCAGCCATGCCAGCAGGTCCGCAAGGGACCGCCCCGCGGCAATGCCCGAAGGCAGAACGCGGCCCCAGAGCGTCGCAATCTGTTCCTTCAGGTCCGCCAACACCCCGTCGGCACTGGCCTTATGGTTTTGCGCCTGCACCAGTTCGGCCTGCGCGCTGCGCAGCTGTTCCAGACGTTCCGCCATGCGCGCGGCGTCAATCATCTGGGCGCAGAGCGCGTCATGCGCGGCCATCGCGTCCGCGAATTCAGCGGCAGAGGTGTCGTCCATCCGGCCACGATGCGCGGCCCACAGCCGGTCGCGCGCGGCGCGTGCATCTGCCAACGCGCTGGCCGTTGGTGCGCGGTCATCGCCCAAGCCCCCTTGTGCGCGTGCCACAAGGCTGCGCAGGCGGTTGGTTTCCGCATCAGCCAGGCGTGCTGTGCTTTCGGCTTGGGCAATCTGTGCGTCCAGGGCGCGCAGGTGCCCCGCGGATGGCAGCTCAAGGCTGCGCAGCGCATCGATTGTGCCTTGCCATGGTAACAAGGCGCATATGGCCTGTTCACAGGCCACGCGCGCGCTATGCCATGCGCTTTGCGCATCGGCATGGGCACGCTGCGGTGCGGTTGCGCGCAGGTCGGGCAAAAATGCGTGCAAATGCGCCTGTGCCTGCGCCAGGTCCGCCGCGGGCGGGGCCGCTTCGTCATCGCCTGCAAGCTCGGCAAGGGTGTCGCGGGCCTGCGCCAGTTCCTGCGCGGCGTTGCGCGCGCGGCGGGTCAGGTCGGCATCCTGTTCGATAAGCGTGTCCAGCGTGTCCAGAGCGGGCACAGAAAGGGGCGTTGCGTCCTGTGGCTGGATATCCAGCCCCAGATCAGCAATGATCTGCGCAATCCGGGCCTGCAGGGTGTCATACTGCGCGATGCGTTTGGGCAGATCATCTTGTTGTTTCACAATCGCGCCGAAACGGGCCTGCAGATTGTCCAGATCAGGGACATGGCGCAGGGCGGCCAAATCAGGGGCAAGCGCTTCAAGCTTTTGGTGCGCCTCTTCCGCCACGGCCTGCGCTTGCGGTGTCAGGGCCGCAAGACTGGTGCGTTCGTGCTGCCAGTGCGGCAGGTTGGCTGCCCAATCCGCAGGCAGGGGCGCGGGGGGCGGCAGTTGGGCCAGTATCTGTTCCTCGCGCTGCAGTCGCGCCAGAATGGGCAGCGCGTTCAGGTCGTGGTCTAGCGCATCGTGCCGCGTTTGTGTCTGCGCCCGCGCGGTCAGGGCGCGTTGATAGGCCAGTTCGGCAGTCTGCACATCATCACATAACTTGCGCCACGCGCCGACCTGCAGATCGACGGCCTTGCGCGCCTCGGTAAGGTGTTTCAGGCGGTCCTTATGGGCGTGAAGCTGGGTTGTGCGGGCACGGGGGCGGAACCAACTGTCATTTTGCGCGCGCAAGTCGCGCAACCGCGCGCCCAACTCGGCCAGCCCTGCTGTGGCCTGAAACAGCAACTGTCCCAGATCCCCTTCGCTGGCCAGAATGCTGTCGCCCCCTTTGACCAGTGTAGTATCGTCCAGTGAAAACATGGTTGTGTAACTGGCGCGGTCCAGCCCCCCCAGAAGCGCTGCAAGAACGGATTCTGCAACTGGCTGGTCAGTGCTCGCATTCAGCAATGTGTTCACATTGCCCTTGATGCGCGCCAGCGCATGGGGCGTTCCTGACGGGTCGCGCAAACTGGCCTGCACGCGCAGGGCGCGCTTTTCATGCAGGAAATCAAACGGTGTCTGGTTGGGAAACCCGAACAGCAGGTCCAGCCAAGCCGCCAGCAGGGTGGACTTTCCCGCCTCGTTCGGGCCAAAGATGATATGCAGATCGGGCGCGCCCTGCGCCGCTTCTGGCAGCGACAGGGTTGCATTGGTGAAATGGCCATATGCCGTCAGGCCCAGTGCGTCCAGCCGCATCAGCGCGTGCCCCCCAGACGGGCCAGAACCTGCGCCAGCCCGTCATCGATGATGGCAGGGTCCAGCTGGTCGAACTGCGCGCGCAGGGCGGGGTCGGGGGGCAGTGCGGCTTGCAGTGTGGCGCGCATCTCCTCCAGTGTGGCGGTGAAGCTGTCGGAATGGCGAAAATCATCGTTAATCAGGGCGGCAAGCTGTGCAAGTTCGCCTGTAACAGATGGTGTGTTGCCCAGATCCAGCACCAGTTTTTCCACCCATGTCTGGCCCATGCCGCGCGCCAGTTCCTGCGCTTCCGCAAGGGCAAGATCCTGATCGCGCAACAGGCGCTGGGCAAGCGGTGTAGCCCCCGTCAGGCGCAGGCGGGCCACCAGATGGGGGGCGCGGCGGTCGGCGCGTTCCAGCGCGGTGCGCATGCTGGCCAGCAGGTCGTTCCAGTCATTCATCCCCGTGACATCCACAGGCACAATGCAAAAGGCCGCCAGCGCGACGCTGCGTTCTTCCAGATTCAGCGCGCCGCCATCATCGACGGTCACCAGCGTGACAGACCCGCCGTCAACTTCGCCAATGTCGCGCCCTTGGGGGATGCCGGGCATGACCACACAGGCCGCGCCGGGATACACGGCGCGTTTGTGGATATGCCCCAAGGCCCAGTAATCAAACCCGCTTGCCTGCAGGTCGGACAGCGCGCAGGGGGCATAGGGGTCATGCCCTGCCGCCCCGTTCAACGACGTGTGCATCAGCCCAATGTTGACCGCATCGCCAACCGGGGGGCGGTATTTGGGCAGCAGGCTTTCAGGCGCTTTGGGTTCACGAAAACTCAGGCCATGAACGGCAATGCGCTGTGGTCCATGCTCCAGCAGTTCCAAGCCCGCGCGCCCGTCAAACAGATGCACACAGGGCGGCAGGGTCAGTTCGCGGGTAATGCGGCTTTCGGCGTCATGATTGCCCCGGATAAGGAAGGCGCGAATGCCCGCCTCATTCAGCCGCGCCAGTTCGGATGCCAGAAACCGTGCGGTTTTCATGCTGGTTTGCGACCCGTCATACAGATCACCCGATATCAGCAGGGCGTCCACGCGCTCGGACAGGCACAGATCAATGATATTGCGCAGCGCCATGCGCGTGGCCCCGCCGACCAGACTGGCAAGGTCAGGATCGCGCAGGGCCAGCGACCGCAGCGGGCTGTCCAGATGCAGGTCAGCGGTATGAATGAAACGAAACGCCATGCTGTGACAGTGCCTTGGTTCGTGCAAGTTCGCAAGGGCGGGAAGATTGCGTAGGGGGGCTGGGCAGCGGGAAGCTGGTCCGAAAGGGGCATTCGCACTTGGATGAAGCCCGCGCACTCGGTGGGCCGGGGTCTGCCGATCCGACATTGGTAGCACTTAATGCAGGCGGCATATTCCTGACTTCAATCGCTTGGCGTGCCTTCAGGTCATCGGCAGGCCGCGGGACGGCCCGCCGAGTGCGCGGCGGGCTGCGCCCTTGATTCCGCGCTTTGGAATACTCTCCAATGTCCCCTTAAGGCCAAACGCATGGGGATTACGCGCGTTCCTGCCCTGAATGGTCCGCCAGCACCTCATCCACCCAAGCGGGCACGATCCGGCTTGCGGGGCCAAGACGCGCCTCTCCGAACAGCCCCGCCGTGGCCGAGGGGTCAAGGTTCAGCTCCAGCGTGGCGGCCCCCGCAGCCGCAGCTTGCTGCACAAACCCCGCCGCCGGATAGACATTGCCCGATGTGCCGATCGCCACAAACAGGTCCGCGCGCATCAGGGCGCGGTCGATCCGGTCCATATGATAGGGGTATTCCCCGAACCACACGATGTCCGGGCGCGTGGCAGCCTGCGCACAGGCGGGGCAGGGGGCGGACGGGGCCATCACCTGCGGCGCGTCCCATCTGTGGCCGCAACCGGCACATAGCGCGCGGTTCAACTGCCCGTGCATATGCACCACATCCCGCGCGCCCGCGCGTTCCAGCAGGTCATCGACATTCTGTGTGACCAGACACACGCACTCGGGCGCGGCGCGTTGCAGGCGAGCCAGCGCAGAATGCGCCGCGTTGGGACTGGCCGCCAGACAATTCGCGCGCCGCGCATTATAGAAGTCGTGCACCAGCGCGGGGTTGCGCGCGAACCCTTCGGGGGTGGCCACATCATTCAGGTCATATTTGGTCCATAACCCGTCCTTGTCGCGGAATGTGCCCAGCCCGCTTTCGGCAGACAGGCCCGCGCCGGTTAAAATGACGATATTCTGCATGGCGGCCTACCTTGCGTTCAGATGGTCATGGATGACCTGCGCCAGTGTTTCCGAAATGCCGCCCACTGCCTGCAAATCCGACAGGCCCGCCCGCGCCACTGCCTTGGCCGACCCGAAATGCGCCAGCAGCGCGCGCTTGCGCCCCGCGCCCACGCCCGGAATATCATCCAGCGGTGATGCGCTGACGGCTTTTGCGCGTTTCGCGCGGTGCGTGCCAATGGCGAAACGGTGCGCTTCATCGCGCAGGCGCTGGACGAAATACAGCACCGGGTCATTATGGCGCAGCGCGAAGGGGCGGGTGCCGGGGCGGTGGAATTCTTCCTTTCCTGCGTCGCGGTCAATGCCCTTGGCCACACCGACCACCGGAATGTCATCTACCCCCAGATCGGCCATGATTTCAGCCACCACGCTGACCTGACCTGCGCCGCCGTCGATCAGCAGCAGATCAGGCCATGTGTCGCCCTGGCGGTCAGGGTCTTCCTTCAGCAGGCGCTGGAAGCGGCGGGTCAGAACTTCCTTCATCATGCCGAAATCATCGCCCGGTGTCAGGCTGTCGCCGCGAATATTGAACTTGCGATACTGGCTTTTGATGAACCCGTCACGCCCGGCCACAATCATGGCGCCCACGGCGTCAGTGCCCTGAATATGGCTGTTGTCATACACCTCGACCCGGTCGGGCGGGCCATCCAGCCCGAAGGCTTCCGCCAGCCCGTCCAGCAAGCGGCCCTGCGCGGCAGTAGATGCCATGCGCATGGCCAGACTTTCGCGCGCGTTGCGCAGCGCGTTTTCCACCAGTTCCGCCTTCTCGCCACGCTGGGGCACGGCCAGTTCCACCTTGCGGCCCGCGCGTTCGCCAAGGGCGGCGGCCACCAGATCGGCGTTTTCCAACTCATGCGACAAAAGCAGCAATCGCGGGGGTTCCTTGCCATCATAAAACTGCGTCAGGAAGGCTTCCAGAATTTCGGGCTCTTCTGCGCCGGCACCGGTGGCGGGGTAGAAATCGCGGTTGCCCCAGCTTTGATTGGCGCGAATGAAAAACACCTGCACACAGGCTTGCCCCTTTTCCAGATGCAGGGCGATGACATCGGCTTCGGTCACGCCGCGCGGGTTTACGCCCTGGGATTGCTGCACATTGGTCAGCGCGCGAATGCGGTCGCGCAGGGCTGCGGCGCGTTCAAATTCCATATTGTCAGATGCGGCTTGCATATCCTGCGCCAGTTGCGCCTGAATGCGCGTGCTTTTGCCCGACAAAAAGCGTTCTGCATCGGCCACCAGCCCGGCATAGTCATCTTCGGTGACATAGCCCACACAAGGCGCGCTGCAGCGCTTGATCTGATACAACAGACAGGGCCGCGTGCGGCTGTGAAACACGGAATCGGTGCAGTTGCGCAGCAGGAACACGCGCTGCAACTGGTTCAGCGTGCGGTTGACCGCCCCTGCACTGGCAAAGGGGCCGAAATAGCTGCCTTTGACCGAGCGGCGCCCGCGATGCTTGCGCAATTGCGGGAATGCGTGGTCCTTGGGCAGCAGGATATAGGGAAAGCTTTTGTCGTCGCGCAGCAGCACGTTATAGCGCGGCTTCAACTGCTTGATCAGGTTCTGTTCCAGCAACAGCGCTTCGGTTTCCGTGCGCGTGGTCAGAAACATCATGCTGGCAGTTTCCGAGATCATCCGCGCAATGCGCGCCGAATGCCCGGAGGGGCGGGCATAGTTCGATACGCGCTGGCGCAGGCTTCTGGCCTTGCCGACATACAGCACTTCGGATTTTTCGTTCAACATGCGGTAGACGCCGGGGGAATTGTCCAGCGATTTCAGATAAGACTGAATGCAGGCATGACCGCGCGGCGAGGTGTCGGAAAATTCCGTTGGCGGGGGGCTGTCAGGCATTGCGCGTCGTCCTTGGTGATTCTGCCTTTGTCTGCAATGTCCGGGGCGATCCTGCAACCGGAATCCTGTCCACTGAATCTGTGGATAAGTCTGTGGGCGAAAACTGTAACTGAACGATTTTCCCTTGAATCTCTGCCAGTTTCAAGCGTTGCCTAAAAAATAGGCAAAAAATTAACCCTTTGTTTTTAAATGTAAATTATATTAATATCGGGCAAGCTACTGAATCTTCTTAATAAATGGTTACGGTTTTGTGACTGCGCGGTGAACAGTGCACAACTTGGTTAAGTGCCGCATGCCAAAGGGCTAGATGTCCAGCATATCAGCGGTTTTCCAGCCCAGATGCTGGCCGCCATCAACACATAAAAGCTGGCCTGTAACTGCCGGTGCATCCACGAAAAAACCCAGCGCCGCAGTAATGTCCGACAGGTTCGCGCCGCGTTCCAGAACCGTGCTGCGGCGGCTGTGCAGATAGGCGTCTTCGGGCTGATCTGCCGCTTGCAATGTCGGGCCGGGGCCTATGGCATTCACCCGGATATGTGGCCCCAGTTCTTGTGCGGCCATGCGCGTGAAGGCCCAAAGCCCCATTTTGGCGATGGAATAGGTCATGTGTTGCGGTGTCAGCCTGCGCACTTTCTGGTCAATCATATTGACGACCAGTCCTTGCGCCACGGGTTCGCCCTGCGCATCGGGCAGGGCGGGGGGGCATTGCGCGGCAAAGGCCTGTGTCAGCACAAAAGGCGCACGCAGGTTTGACATCATGTGCCTGTCCCAGCTGGCGCGCGTGGCATTGGCAATGCTGTCTTCTTCGAAAATCGAGGCATTGTTGACCAGCACGCTCAGCGCGCCGGTTCCAAGCGCCTGCACAGCGTCCGGGACGATCCTGTGCAAGGCGTCCTCATCCAGCAAATCGGCTTGCACACAGACGGCCTTGCGGCCCATCGCCCGAATATCGTCCGCAACACTGCGCGCGGCGTTGTGCGAACTGGCATAATGGATCGCCACATCATAGCCGCGCCGCGCAAGATACAGCGCCATTTCGCGCCCAAGGCGGCGGGCTGCTCCGGTGACAAGGGCGTTGGGCATGGGTCACACTCCGAATTGTGTCAGTGCCCAGATGTAGCCCGCATATCCCAGAAGCAAGGCCACGCCCCACATGCGCGATATGGGTTTTTCTGCCCATATGAACGGCACCAGAACCAGCGTTGCGGCCAGCATGACCCAAAGATCAAGCTGCACCATCTGCGCGGGTATGGGCATGGCCCCGAACAACCCTGCAACCCCCAGAATAAGCGCCAGATTGAACAGGTTTGACCCGATGATATTGCCCAGCGCCACGCCCCCTTCACGCCGGATGGCGGCCATCAGCGTGGTGGCCAGTTCCGGCAGGGATGTTCCAATGGCAACAATCGTCAGCCCGATCATCAGGTCGGATACGCCCAGCACCTGGGCAATATCCACGGCACCATCGACCAGCAGGCTTGCCCCCAGCGGCAGGCCCGCAACGCCCAGCACCGTGAACAGTGCAATCTTTGCGCCACTCATCGACAGGTCGGCGCCTTCCAACTCCTCAGGGGTGGTGCGCGCCTTGCGGCCGCGGCGTATGCTGTCGGCCATAAACAGCGCAAACGCGCCCAGCAGCACCAGCGCTTGCCAGCGACCAATGACGCCGGTCAACGCCAGCCCGGTGAACAAAAGCGTCACCGCCAGCATCATCAGGTAATCGCGCTGCACTTCGCGGGTGATCGCCAGCGCCGAAATCAGGGCCGGTGCGCCCAGAACCAGCAAGATATTGGCAATGTTGGACCCCACGACATTGCCCAGCGCCAACCCGCCCGCATCTTGCAGCACCGCGCGGACCGAAACCAGCAATTCAGGTGCAGACGTGCCAAAGGCCACGATGGTCATGCCGACCATCAGCGCGGGAATCCCCAGCCGCAGCGCCAGATTGACCGCGCCCCGAACCAGAAAATCCCCTGCCACCAGCAGCACGACAAGCCCCGCCGCAATTTGCGCAAGGTCAATCAGCATTCAACACCTTTCAAGATTATCAGCCCTTGCACTGGCAGGAATCGCCGTTCAGCAGGAACTTGCCACAGGTCTTGCATTTGCGCGGGCGCGGCAATTTTGCCTGCCGCAAGCGGTCCAGCGGGGTCTTGTGCGCGGGGTTCAGGAATTTCTGAACCGCGCCCATAATGATGATAAACACCAGAAAACCCGCCACAATTTTAATCAGCATGGGCGGCTACATCCCGTATTGCGCATAAAGGCTGCGTTCTTGCGACAATTCCAGCGCGTCTGACATCAGGCCCAGACCCAGCCGCGACAGAAGCGGGCGGCGAATGCCGTAATGGCGGAAACGAACCTTCCGGCCATAGCGGGCCTGCATCATGGGCACCATGTGGCCCAGCCCGTCCGCCAGACCCAGATCAACCGCGCGCGTGCCCACCCAGAATTCGCCGGTGAACAGGCTGTCATCCTGCACCAGTTTTGTGCCGCGCCGGTCCTTGACCTGCGCAATGAAATTCTGATGCACCTGATCTTGCAACTGGCGCAGGCGGGCCACGTCCTGGGGGTTTTCGGGTTGGAAGGGGTCAAGCTGTGACTTGGATGTGCCCGACGTGTAGACGCGCCGTTCAATACCATGACGGGCCATCAAGTCGTGCAGGCCAAACCCCGCCGAGATGACACCGATGGACCCGACAATTGAATTCGCGTCCACATGGATATCATCGCCCGCTGTTGCCAGCCAATACCCGCCCGACGCCGCCAGATCCTCGACAAAGGCATGAACGGGTATCTTCACCTCCTGCGCCAAACGGCGGATGCGCGCGGCAATCAGCGCGCTTTGGACCGGGCTGCCGCCGGGCGAATTGATGACCAGCGCCACTGCGGCGGGTTTGCCGCGCCGGAATGCCGCTTCTATCAGGGGGGCAAGGCTGGCATCATTCAACCGCCCCGGACTGGTGCTGGCCGCAATCATGCCCTGCAGCCGGATAATGGCCACGGACGGTTTTTTGGGAAGGAAGGGTAAATTCATGAACATAAGCCTGCATGTAAGGTGCGGCGGGGGGGGCAACAAGACTACTGCCCCCAAGATTATGGCATTGCCTGCGATTTCTTCTGTGCGACTGTGCCCGCCACGCCATGGGGACATCGCGTGGCATGAAACCCCGCCGCGCGTGGGGGGTCACAATAACGGACTGGCCAGTGCCAGCGTGTTGTTGCGCAACTGGCGGATGAAGGACCAGTTGGCCACATCGGCGCGGTCAATCCGGCGGGCGCGCGCAATATAGCTGCGCTGGCGCGCATCAAGGCAGGCCGTAAAATCCGCGCATTGAAACAGTAGCGAATTTTCATAATTCAGGTCAAAACTGCGATGATCCAGATTTGCGGTTCCGATCATGCCGAATTGGCCGTCCACCGTGACAATCTTGGAATGGATCAGGCCGGGGCCAAACAGGTGGATGCGCACCCCTGCGCGCAACAGGTCCGGATACAGGCTTTCGCTGGCCGCCCCCACGATCACGCTGTCATTGCGGGCTGGCAAAATAAGGTCGGTCTGCACCCCGCGTTCGGCTGCCGAACAGATGGCCGTGTGCAAGGCGGGGTCGGGCACATAATAGGGCGTTGTCAGCATAAGCTGTTCGGTGGCCGCATAGATCATGGCGCGCAGCGCGTCTGACGGGGTGGTATAAATGTCGTCCGGGCCGGAAGCGATGACCTGCGCTGTGACCTTGCCATGCGGCGCGGGCCGCGCGGGGGTGCGCAGCATATGGCTAAGGTCTTCGGCGTGATGTGTCATCCAGTCATGCAAGAACACGGCCTGCTGTTGCTGCACCACCGGCCCTTCCAGCCGAACCAGAATATCCACCCACGGGGCGAAGCGGCGCTTTATCGCAAAAGCCGCATCGGCGCAGTTGCGGCTGCCCACCCAACTGAGGGTGTTGTCCACAACGATGATCTTGCGGTGGTTGCGCAGATCAATGCGCTGGAACAACAAGCTGATGAACGGATTGCCGACAGGGGCCGCGCGTTCCAGCGACACACCCGCCGCGCCCATCAACTGCCACAGGTTGGACCGGATCAGACGGCGCGCGCCGTGATCATCGACCAGCACCCTGCAGGTGACGCCCCGGCGCGCGGCATCCATCAATGCCTGTGCCATGCGGGTTCCGGTGTCATCGGGCAGCCAGATATAGAACAGCACATGCACATGCTCGCGCGCCTGCGCAATTGCGTCAAAAATATCGTGCATCATGGCGTCGCCCTCGGCCAGAAGGGTCATGTGATTGCCCCATAGGGGGGGGAACTGGCTTGTGGCATGGCCCGCCGCAAAAGCGGGGCGCGCCGCACCTGTGCGCAAGATCATGTTTTCGGGCGCCGCCAGTTGCGCCGCGCGCAGTTTGTTGCGCACCTCGCGCATGCGTTCGCGCCCCGCGCGCGCCAGCCGGATTTCGCCAAACAGGAAATAGGCCGCGATTCCCGCCCCCGGCAGTGCCGAAATGACCGTCACCCATGCCAGCCGCGCCGACGGGGACAGCCCCGCGCGCAGCAACGCGCGGATGATGAAACCCACTTGCAATATCACAACAAGAACAACTGTTGCGCCAGCCATGGCCTGTTTCCTGACGATCTTGTTCCCGGACGATCTTGCGAAAAAGCGGGACCCGCAACTTCGCACAGAACATTTGACAAAACATACTAAAACGGTGCTTTGCTGATATGGTTCCGCGCAGCACCCCTTCCATACGATAAGGTGTCACAGTGTCATGTCGTCGCGTCATTGTCACCCTGCGCCTGATCTGCTTGAAGCGATACACAGATGCGCCAGTTTGCCATCAGGTGATTTGATTTTCGGGGATATGATCTGCCATGTTGCATGCATTGAGTTTTGACCGCTTTGTTGCCCCCGCGCGTTTGCGCCCGCAAATCTGGCGTTTATGTCTTGGTCTGGTGGTCCTGACCGCAGTGTATCTGGGCTGGATGGCATTGATGGGCGCAGCGGTCATGGGCGCTTCGATATGGCTACAGGGCGCGTCCCGTCTGGATGTCATGGGCCTTGGGTCCACCCCGGCATCGCTGGTTGCAATATTGTTCACCTTCACCGGCTTGGCGCTGGGCGCTTTTGCTGCGGCCCGGCTGGTGCATCATCGCAGTATCGCCAGCCTGTTTGGCCCCTGGCAGGTAGTCTGGCGGGATTTCGGTGTCGGCTTGGGCATCTTTCTGGCGCTTTCGGTGCCGGGGGTGGTGTATGTCGTGCTGTCTGTCGATCTGGGGCGCGGTGTGGCGTGGACAGTCTGGTTGGCGTGGTTGCCGGTGGCACTGGTGGGCCTGCTGATTCAGACAGGTGCCGAAGAAGTGGTGTTTCGCGGGTATCTGCAGCAACAGCTTGCGGCGCGGTTTGTGTCGCGTTGGGCGTGGATGGTGCTGCCTTCGGTGCTGTTTGGCCTTATGCACTACGCCCCCGATGAGATGGGTGGCGCCGTGTGGATGATTGTCTTTGCCACCGGGTTTTTCGGGCTGTTGCTGGCGGACCTGACGGCGCGCAGCGGGAGCATTGGTCTGGCGTGGGGATTGCATTTCGCCAATAACCTGCTGGCAATGTTCGTGTTCACCACCGGCGAGGCATTGGACGGGCTGGCGCTGTATCGTTTGCCCTTTGGCCTGAAGGATAGCGATGTCATTGCGTATATGGTGGGGCTGGATGTGGCGGGTATGGTGCTGGTCTGGGCTGTGTGCCGCTGGTGGCTGCGCGCTCGCTGATTGCAATTCCCGCGCGTGGCGATTATCTCAGGCCAGACGCCCTGCAGGATGCTTCGATGAACTGGATTACAAATTACGTTCGCCCCACCATCAACTCGCTGTTCTCACGCCGAGAGATGCCGGAAAACTTATGGGTCAAATGCCCCGAATGCGGCACCATGCTGTTTCATCGGGAACTGACGCTGAACCAACAGGTTTGCACTGCTTGCGACCATCATATGCCGATTTCGCCGCGCGAACGGTTCAGCAATTTTTTCGATGGCGGGTTGTTTAGCGAAATTGCCGTGCCCCAGCCCATTGCGGACCCGCTGCATTTCCGCGACCAGAAAAAATACCCCGACCGCATGAAGGCTGCGCAGAAAACCACTGGCGAAAAAGAAGCCATGCTGGTGGCCGAAGGGCAGGTGCTGCGCACCCGTCTGGTGGCTGTGGCGCAGGATTTCGGCTTCATGGGCGGGTCCATGGGCATGTATGTGGGCAATTCCATCATTGCAGGCGCGGAACATGCGATTGCGCATAAATTGCCGCTGGTGCTGTTTTCGGCCGCAGGTGGCGCGCGAATGCAAGAAGGTATCCTGTCGCTGATGCAAATGCCCCGCACGACAGTGGCGGTGGATATGCTGCGCGAAGCGGGCCTGCCTTATATCGTGGTGCTGACCCATCCCACCACAGGGGGCGTGACGGCCAGTTATGCCATGTTGGGGGATGTGCAGTTTGCCGAACCCAATGCGCTGATCTGCTTTGCCGGGCCGCGGGTGATTGAACAGACCATCCGCGAAACCCTGCCCGAAGGGTTCCAGCGCGCGGAGTATTTGCGCGACCATGGCATGCTGGACCGCGTGACCCCGCGCAAGGACTTGCGATCCGAGATTGCGACAGTGCTGCGTATGCTGACAGGGCAAACCCCTGTTGTATATGGCGATCTGCCCGCGCCTGACCCTGTAGCGGGTGCCCCCGCCTTGCCCGAAGACCAGGGGCGCTGATCCATGGCAGGCGCAGGGTCTGACGTGCTTTTGGCGCGCATGATGGCGTTTCACCCAAAAATCATTGATCTGACGCTGGACCGTGTCTGGCGTCTGCTGGCGGCGCTGGACCATCCTGAAAGCCGCTTGCCGCCCGTTATCCATATTGCGGGCACCAATGGCAAGGGCAGCACCCAAGCCATGATCCGCGCCGGACTGGAAGGGGCAGGGTGCCGCGTACATGCCTATACCAGCCCGCATCTGGCGCGGTTTCATGAACGTATCCGGCTGTCGGGGGAATTGATTTCCGAACCCGCGCTGTCAGACCTGCTGGATGAATGCCTGCGCGCCAATGGCACGGATGCAATCACTTACTTTGAAATTACCACCTGTGCCGCGCTTCTGGCCTTCGCGCGTGCGCCTGCGGATTATACGCTGCTGGAAGTGGGGCTTGGCGGGCGGTTGGATGCGACCAATGTTGTGGACCGCCCCGCCCTGACAGTGATTACCCCTGTCAGTCTGGATCATCAGCAATACCTGGGCGAAACGCTGGCCGAAATCGCAGGCGAGAAGGCGGGCATCATCAAGCGCGGTGTGCCGTGCGTGGTGGCCGCGCAGGAAGATGCTGCGCTGGACGTGATTGAAGCGCGCGCCGTGCGCCTTGGCGCGCCCTTGCTGGTGCAGGGCCAGCACTGGCATGTCACCACCGAAGGCGGGCGTCTGGTCTATCAGGATGATACGGGCCTGCTGGACCTGCCCTTGCCCAATCTGGCCGGGCCGCATCAGGTGCAGAATGCGGGCGTGGCGCTGGCCGCGCTGCGCGCGCTGGGGCATGGGGCAGGGGCCGAAGCGGCAGTCACCCGCGCGCAATGGCCCGCGCGCATGCAGCGCCTGCGCCATGGTCCGTTGGTGGATGCGCTGCCGCAGGGGCGGCTATGGCTGGATGGCGGGCATAATCCGGCCGCAGGTCACGCGATTGCGGCCACACTGGCGCAAATGAAACTGGGCAAGCTGTGGATGATTTGCGGCATGCTGAACACCAAGGATGTGGGCGGGTTCATGCAGCCGCTGGCGGGGGTGACACAGCGCCTGTATGCGGTGTCCATCCCCGGAGAGGCCGCGACCCTGTCCGCACAAGACACCGCCAATGCCGCGCAACAGGCCGGTATTGAGGCGCAACAGGCCCCAAGCGTGGCGGCTGCGCTGGCCGATATCGCAGCACAGGACCCACAGGCGCAGGTGCTGATCTGCGGGTCACTGTATCTGGCGGGGCATATTCTGCGCGAGAATGGCTGACCGGCACAAATGAAAACGGGGGCCATCGCTGGCCCCCGATACCTGAAAACCAGTCAGATTTATTCGTCCGCGCCAAATTGCGCCAGATAGGCATAGATATCTTCGGCAGACCCGCGCAGGCGGTGGTTCATGTTGCCGCGCGCGCGCGCATCACCTGTGACTCCGCGCAAATAGCCGATGGGATCATTGACATAGGCCACGAAGCTTGCCTCGTCCCAGACGACGCCATGTTCCGACCCTGCCGCCTGCATGGCGCTGGAAAACCGTTCATACCCTTCATAAGAGCCGGCCTGACGCCCTGCCACACCCCACAGGTTGGGGCCAGTCGGCGCAAGGCGCTGGATAACTTCGCCATCCGGCGACGCGATCCCGTGGCAGCTTGCGCATTGGCGGAAGTTCTGCTCGCCTGCGGCGGCGTCCCCTGTGGGTTCGGCCTGCGCGGCGACTGGTAGGGCGAACAGCGCCGCGAAGGCGGCAATTTTCAGCTTCAACATGTTTCTCTCCTTTGGGTGCGGGGGACCCGCTGCCTGACAGCATACTTAAACCCCGCTGACTCGCGGGAATAGGTGCAGTGTAGCGGCACAAACCGCTGGCGCAAGTCAACTTACAGACAGGTTGCGCGCCATTCTGGCCCCTGCGACGATTTTACCTACCCCCGTTGGGGCAGGGCTGCGTCGGGCCTATATGGAGACGCGTTCAAGAATTTCGTCCTTCGTGACCTGATTTGCCGGGCGCGACAGGACCACTTCGCCACGGTTCAGAACGCAGAATTCATCTGCCAGACCATAGGCGAAATCGAAATACTGTTCGACCAGCACAATGGCAATTTCCCCCTCATCGCGCAGCAATTCGATGACCTTGCCGATCTGCTTGATGATATTGGGCTGGATGCCTTCGGTGGGTTCGTCCAGCAACAATACCTTGGGCTGCGCAATCAGGGCGCGCGCGATGGCCAGTTGTTGTTGCTGGCCCCCTGACAGGTCGCCGCCGCGGCGGTCCTTCATCTGCTGCAATACGGGAAACAGCTCATAAATCCGGTCCGGGATACGGTGCTGGGATTTCGGCAGACAGGCGAACCCGGTTTGCAGGTTTTCCGTCACACTAAGCAGGGGGAAAATCTCCCTTCCCTGGGGCACATAGGCGATGCCCGCCTGCGCCGCCTGCGCTGCTGTCGGGTGCTGCAGGTCCTGCCCGTCCAGCGTAAGGGTGCCCCCCGAATAGGGGTGACGCCCTGCAATCGCGCGCAACAGGCTGGTTTTGCCCACGCCATTGGTGCCCATCACGGCAGTGACAGCCCCCACACGCGCGGCCAGCGACACCCCCCACAGGATTTGCGACGCCCCGTAATGCAGGGTCAGATTGTCAACGTTCAACATGCTCTAGCGCCCCAGATAGACATCGATCACCTGCTGGTTCTTGGTTACATGGTCCAGACTGCCTTCGGCCAGAACCGACCCTTCGTGCAGGACGGTGACACGGCATTCCAGCCTGCGGATGAACTCCATATCATGTTCAATAACCATCACTGCGCGCGTTGTTGCCGCGCGTTTCAACAGGTCGGTTGTGTGTTCGCGTTCCGCAGGCGTCATGCCAGCGGCAGGTTCATCTACCAGCAACAGGCGCGGGTCCTGTGCCAGCAACATGCCGATTTCCAGCCATTGCTTCTGCCCATGGCTCAGGTCACCGGCGCGGTCGTCCAGCCGGTCTTGCAGGCCGATTTCCGTTGCCAGTTCCAGAATGCGCGCGGCGTCCGGTGCGGTGACCTGCCACACCAGCACAGAAAACGGCCCGCGCTTGTTGGCCAGCGCCATGGCCAGATTGTCGCGCACGCTTTGTTCTTCAAACACGGTGGGTTTCTGAAACTTGCGCCCGATCCCGGCTTTTGCAATCTGGCTTTCGGACAGTTTCAGTAAATCGACCTGCCGTTCACCCCAGCGCACTGACCCGCTATCGGGGCGGGTCTTGCCAGTGACAATATCCATGAAGGTGGTTTTACCGGCGCCATTGGGGCCGATCACGGCGCGCAATTCCGGCTCTCCAATAGCGATGGACAGGTTGTTGATGGCGCGGAACCCGTCAAATGTGACCGACACGCCCGACACTTCCAGAAGCGTTGTCATGGCTTTTTCCTTACCAGATAGTCGAACAACCCGCCGATACCTTTGGGAAAGAACAGCGTGACCGCCACAAACCCCAGGCCCAGAACCACAAGCCACCAATCCGTCCACAAGAACCTGTAACTGCCAAAATTGATGTTGGGCGCGCCGCCCCCTGTCAGCCAGCTTGACATCAGCGACACAGTGGCCGCCCCGATCACGGCCCCATAAAGCCGCCCCCGCCCGCCAATCGCCACCCACACCGCCAGATAGATGGACGCAATGGGCGCGATTTCAGCGGGGTTGATGATGCCCGCCTGCGGGTAATACAGCGCCCCCGCAATTCCCGACACCACGGCGGTCAGGGTAAAGACGAACAGCTTATACCCTTCGACATTATAGCCAAGAAAGCGCACGCGGGTTTCATTGTCGCGGATGGCCTTGATTACAGACCCGAACTTGCCCGACACGACCCAGGCAAACAGCACATATCCCGCCCCCAGCGCAAAGGCCGACGCCCAGAAAAACCACACCGACAGCACCGATTGCGGCACATCCAGCGCACCGGGAATGTTTTGCAGCCCCGACAGCCCGTTATTGCCGCGCAGGCCCGTGTCATTCTGAAACAGATACAGTGACAGCGCCAGTGTCATGGCCTGGGTCAGGATCGACAGGTAAACCCCCGTCACACGGCTGCGAAACGCCAGCCAGCCAAACACCAGCGCCAGCATCCCCGGCACCAGAACCACCATGGCCAGCTGAATGGGCAGCGATCCGGCGAATGTCCAGATCAGGGGCAATTCGGAACTGCCGACCACCCCGAAAATCTGGGCGGTCACGGCGTCTGTCACCTCCAGTTCTGTGGGCGGGATGGTGCCGCCTGCCAGACTGTCACGAATGACGATTTCAGTGCGCGCATACATCAGCCACATGCCGATGGCATAGCCCCCAAGCCCGAAAAAGGCGAAATGCCCAAGGCTTAGAATCCCGCAATAGCCCCAGACCACATCCATGCAGATGGCAATCAGGCACAGGCACAGCGTCATGCCCAAAATCTTGACCATGGATGTGGACAGCAGGCCAATTCCCATCCCCTCGGACAGGATGCTGACGCCAAGGGTGAACAGCCCCAAAAGCCCCATGAACCACAGCACAGAGGGGTTGTCGCGCAGCAGGCCGCGGCGGGCCGGGCGGGCGGTATCGGGTTGAGTGGTGGAAACCATGGCCTTAATCCCCTGCCGCGCGGCCCTTCAGGGCGACAATGCCCTTTGGCCGGAATTGAATAAACAAGATGATGAACAGCACCATATAGGTCTGTGCGGCCAGCGTGTTGGTGGGGTTGAACCATTCAATCCCCTTTTGCAGTGCGCCAATCAGGCCCGCGCCCGCCAGGGTGCCAAACACTGACCCCACACCGCCCACAACCACGGTCATGAAGCTTTGCACGATGTAATTTGCGCCCATCTCCGATGTGACCTGCGCATACATGCCGATTGCCACGCCCGCGACACCGGCAATCCCCGACCCAAGGCCGAAGGTCAGCATATTGATGCGGTCAGGGTTGATGCCCATGCTGGCCGCCATGCCGGGGTTTTGTGTCACGGCGCGCACTTCCAGACCCAGCCTTGTGCGGTTCAGGATGAACAGCAACAGCAGCAAAAACGCCAGCGCCATGAAGAATATGCCCACCCGAAGCGTGCTGATGCTGACAAGGTCATTCAGCGCCAGCGAGCCCGCCAGCCAGTCGGGCGCGGTCAGGGGGCGGGCTTGGGTGCCAAAGATGTTCTTGGCCAGTTGTTGCAGCGCGATGGAAATGCCGAATGTGGCCAGCAGCGTTTCCAGCGGGCGGGTATACAGATGGCGAATGACCAGACGTTCCATCGCCACCCCTGCCGCGAATGTCACGCCAAATGCCAGCGGCAAGGCCACCACCAGCGACACAGTGTAGTCAGGGATCAGGGTTTGCACCACATAGCCGGTATAGGCCCCCATCATGATAAACTCGCCATGCGCCATGTTGATGACGCGCATCACCCCGAAGGTGATGGCCAGCCCGATGGCCGCCAGAAAGAAGATTGACGCCAGCGACAGCGCATCCAGCGACAGGCTAAGCGCCTGAAACGCCCCGATGCGTGTGCGTGTGCTGTCCAGCGCTGCGCGCGCGGCATCTGTCACTGCGGCATCCGGTTCCAGATAGGCGTCAAAAAAGACATATTGCGCCACAGCCGCTTCCATATCGGCCTGTGTGACCAAGGGCGGCACAGTGCCCGCATCCTGCAAGGCGCGGTAGGCGATGCGGCGGGCCTCATCCGTGTCAAGTTGGTGAACCGGCACGCCGCCCACGCTGCCATTCACCACATTGGCGCGCAGCGCATCGCGGATGGCGTTGCGCCCCGGTCGTGGCGGGAATAACCCCGCATCAGACAGCGTGGCATAGGCGGCATGCAGGTCCATATCTTCGCCCGGCGTGCGGATGCGCGCGATATTGGCGTCCTCGGGCAGGGATGGGGCGAAATCGCTGCGGGTTTGCAAAAGCTGGTTCAGGACGCGCCGCGCTTCGGTGCTGATGTCGCCGCGCAGCCCGTCAATGGCATCAACGCGGGTCGCGGTGTCCGTGGCAAAACGCGCATTCAGCAGGTCCAGCAGGCGTTCCATACGCGCGGCAATGCCCGCGTCGGTTTCCGACGCAAGCGCCAGTTCCAGCGCCGGTATCTGTTCAGGATCGGGGCTTCTGGTGGCCGATTCCAGTGCCGCGATACGCCGGGCGGGATCGGGGTTCATCAATTCGAACTGCACTAGGGCTGCGTTGATTTCACGCCGCACGCCCGCATTGGGCCGGATCTGGTTCACATCGCGGGTGCCCACCTGCGCGATGACCGCGCCTGTATCAATATCGACCAGTTCCACCATGCCGTCAGTGTCATTGGCGAAGAAGAACAACCCGTCTTCGGGGCGTTCCACCACGCCGCGATCCTGCCATGCCAGCAGAAATTCCACCGTGCCCGGCGCATCGCGCGCCAGCAGCGCTGACAGCACATCCGGCACAGTCCCACGCGATGGGTTGGCCACCTGCGACTGAACCGTTTGCAGCACATCCTGCAAGGGCGTTGCGGTGGCGGTTTGGGCTTGGGCGGCCATTTGGGGAATGAACAGGCAAAGGGCGATCAGACACGCGCATAAAGGCACGCGGCGAAGACGTCGCAACATGGCAGGGGCTTTCATATCTTCGGGCAGGGCGTGAAACAGGGGAACGGGATGCAGGCGCGCAAGCCTGCATCCCGCCATCGTCTTAGTAGTTCGAGGTCAACTGAACACAGGTTTCTGTGGCCGTATCGAACATACCGCAGCCCAATTCCTGCCAGTCACTGACAAGGGTTGCGCTTTCGTCCAGATAGGGGGTCCAGGCAGCGCCCTCGACTTCGCCTGTCTGGCTGATGATGTCAAACTGCCCGTCGGCACGAATTTCGCCGATCAGCACGGGCTTGGCCAGATGGTGGTTGGGCAGCATGACGGCCGTGCCGCCGGTCAGGTTTGGAAATTCCTGCCCCCACATGGCTTCGCGCACAGCGTCCACATCCGTGGTGCCAGCCGCCTCGACCGCGTTCACCCACATGTTGAAGCCGATGTAATGCGCTTCCATCGGGTCATTGGTCACGCGGTTGGTGTCGCCGATAAACTCATGCCAGGCGGCAATGAAGGCTTCATTTTCGGGCGTGTCTGCGGACATGAAGTAGTTCCACGCGGCCAGATGGCCCACAAGGCGCGATGTGTCCAGGCCGGAAAGCTCTTCCTCGCCTACGGAAAAGGCAACCACGGGAATGTCATCAGCGCTGACGCCCTGCGCGGCCAGTTCGGTGTAAAAGCCGATATTCGCATCGCCGTTGATGGTGGAAATCACGCCGACCTGTTTGCCACCTGCACCAAGGGCCACGACATCGGACACGATTGTGGACCAGTCAGAATGACCAAAGGGCGTGTAGTTCACAAAGATATCTTCTGCGGCAATACCCTTGGACAACAGATAGGATTCAAGAATGGCGTTGGTGGTGCGGGGATAGACATAATCGGTGCCCAGCAGCGCGAAGCTTTCAACACCAAGTTCTTCAAGGAAATAATCAACTGCCGGAATAGCTTGCTGGTTGGGGGCCGCACCTGTGTAGAACACGTTGCGCGAACTTTCCTGCCCTTCATACTGGACGGGATAGAACATCAGCCCATTGAGTTCTTCCAGAACCGGCAACACGGCCTTGCGGCTAACAGATGTCCATGCGCCGAACATCACGTCAACTTCGTTGACAGTAAGCAATTCGCGGGCGCGTTCCGCAAAAAGCGGCCAATCCGATGCGGGGTCAACCACGATGGCTTCAATTTCGCAGCCCAGCAGGCCGCCGGCGGCGTTTTGCTGTTCAACCAGCATCAGCATGACATCGCGCAGCGTGGTTTCTGAAATCGCCATGCTGCCAGACAATGAATGCAGCACACCGACCTTGATCGGGCAGTCGGCCAGTGCCGGACCGGACGCGACAATCAGCGCGGATGCGGCAGCAGAAGCGAGCAGGGTTTTGGTTGTCATAAGACACATTCTCCTTTGATGATCTTATGCGACTGGCGGATTGGCTTGTATATTTTCATCAAGATCCCATATCCGTCAGAGCAGCATTCTTGTTGCCATGTCCAACGGTAAGGTCTGCCAGGATCAGGCCGTTGGACATGTTTGACGCTGATTGGCAAACCAGCCTGTATGTTCTGGAACGCACATGGGCCTGATGCAATTTCGGGGCACCTGGTTAGGGGCGCATCTGCCCTTGGTCTGTATATGTGCCTTGAAAATGGGCAGCTTTGGGCGGTAGTGGTTAAAAATTATGCTGCATTGCAGCGCAACGCTGTCAAAACCGGGTCGAAAGCCAAGGCCCCGGCGCCCGTAAAATAGGCAACATGTTCAGGATTCGGCGCGCCCGCGCTTGTCAGGCCGTGATCGATGTATTTTTGAGTATTTTTTGCAAGATGAAGCCACAGTGCCGCAAGCACGCCACAGCAAGCGCCACCCGCTGCCCCTATGTCCGGGTTGGCAAAGGATTGGCGCGCGATTTTTCTGATGCGTGTCGGGCAGCAAAAGGGCCGTTGAGTGTGCCTTTGCTGTGCTGCGCGCAGCAGGGAGATTTAAAGCATGTCGCACAAAACTGGAAGTCGGTTTTGAGCTTCTAGAACACGCGAAATCAATAGGTTAGATTGTATGGCGCAAATGCGAATGAACGCGACATGTTCTGGCCAAGATGCGAAGGAATTCACCGGCAGGGCCACTTTATGAGCGCTGATCGCGCGCCCTCGACGCGCCGCAGATCGTCTTGCGTGGACATGAAAATGCGCCCATGGTTTTGAAACAGGCAAGATTAGTGAAATATCCATCCCGAGGATGTCATCAAGCCCTTGACGCTGATTCCGCACTGTTCTAAACGCAAGCGCAGTTTGGCGGAGTAGCTCAGTTGGTTAGAGCAGCGGAATCATAATCCGCGTGTCGGGGGTTCAAGTCCCTCCTCCGCTACCATCACTCCCCCCCGCATGGCCCGGCACGACCCCGATCAGGGACTGTAGCCACCCTGTCACCTCGATGGTAACCCCATGATCTGTCGCAGGAAAAACAGTGATCCTCGCGATGATCTTGTGAAGCGTTTCGACCAGCTCGCGGTCAAATTGGGGGTTCAAGTCGGTTAGCTTCCAAATAAGGGTGTCGATCGTCTCGAAATACCGCTCCAAAGTGGCGGGGTGAAGTTCGACCACTTCGGGCTCTTCCTGTGCCGCGAGTCGGGCTTCGAGAGCTTTTCTTTTGGCAGTTGCCTCCGCGATGTCCTTTTTTGCGGAAGGGCCGTCGATCACCCCACGTGTGTAAAGGTCAACAAGCCGTGCGAGGCGCCCCTGTGTCTCGGTCAACTCCTTCTCGATGCTGGATCGATTGCGCTGTGTTGCTCGGATCAGGGCGCTGCGCTCGTCATAATAGGCTTTGAGCTATTCCTTCACATAGATCGGATCAGCCAGTTCCGCCTTCAGCTTTGCCAGGACGGCATGCTCGATCTTGTCCAACCGATACCGCTTGTCATTGTCGCATGACCCGCTTTCGCGGGCAGTGGAGCACCTGATCCGGATCGCGGACCCCGAACGGTCATGGATAGACATGCCACCGCCACACTTGCCGCAACGAAGCAGACCGGAAAACGGGCGTTTTGGGGTGCGGCCGCGCCTTCCGTGGCTGTGTGCCTTGTTCCCGTTGATCGTTGAGGCGTCCCAAGAGCCACCGCGTGGTGCAATGACTCCGTCCTCATTCAAGCCGTTGGCAATTTCCCGAGCGGTCCTTCCTGCGAGATGTGCCTTGAAGATTCGACAGATGACGTCCGATTCGTGATCCAGAATCCGCATCTCACCCGGTTTGACGGGGGACGGTTCAGGTTCATTTTCTCAGGAAGCCCCATCCGGGCACCAGCGTCATCAGGTCCACCGATCAGAGCGTCAGCGAATGGGCAACCGTCTTTGGTGACGCGAAAATGACCGCCGCGCTTCTTGATCACCTTATGCTTCGCCGTCATACCAAAGCCTGTTCCACAGGCAGGTGTTGGACGAAACGTGATCGGGGCGGTGTGCAAATCGTTCTCTTTGGCCTCGAGTCTGGTGGACAGGGGGAATATTGGTGGTCCGACACCTTGGACAGGCGGAGCGTGATGACCAACACTGACCCCAAACCCAAAGAGCTTGTCTTGATTGGCGGTGGACATACCCATGCGCTGCTGTTGCATCACCTGGCGCAACGGCCCCTGCGGAACACCGCTGTCACCTTGATCACACCCTCACCCAAGGCGCCCTATACCGGAATGCTGCCGGGCTTTATTGCGGGTCATTATACGCGCGAGGATCTGGATATTGATCTGGAACGCCTGATCGCGCGGGCCGGCGGGCGGCTGGTGCTGGGCAAGGCGGACAGGCTGGCGCGGGGCGCGGGCATTGTGGGGGGGGCGGGATTTGAGGACCTGCGCTTTGATTTCGTTTCGGTGGATATCGGCATCACCTCGGACCTGCCCGCGTTGCCGGGCTATGCCGAACATGCGGTATCGGCCAAACCGTTGGGGGCCTATGCCCGGCGCTGGCAGGATTGGCTGACCAAGGTTGAGGGCGGCGCGTTGCGCCCTGAAGTGGCGGTGCTGGGGGCTGGGGTCGCGGGGGTGGAGCTGGCCTTGGCGATGGCTTTCAGGCTGCGGGCGCATGCGCCGGTGTTGCGCCTTATCGATCGCGGGCGGGCCTTGCCAAATATCGGGCGCTTTGCCCGCAGACGCCTGCTGTCGCATCTTGCGCGTTTCGGGGTCGAGATTTTGGAACATACCCAAGTGACAGCCCTAGATGCAGATCACTTGCATTGCGCGGACGGGCGCACCATACCCGCGTCCTTCGTGGTGGGGGTTGCGGGAACGCGCCCGCAGGACTGGCTGCAGGGGACCGGCCTTGAGCTTGAGCGCGGGTTCATCAAGGTGGATGCTCATTTGCGCGCCCTGTCCGATCCGCGGGTATTCGCAGTGGGGGATTGTGCCCATATGACCCATGCGCCGCGGCCGAAAGCGGGTGTTTTCGCTGTGCGTCAGGCGCCTTTCCTGTTGGCCAATCTGCATGCCGCAACAGGCGGGGGGGCGTGGCGCGCCTATCAGCCGCAGCGCGATTACCTGAAGCTGGTATCGCTTGGTGACAAGACCGCGCTGGCGGATAAATGGGGGCTTCCCCTTGAAGGGCGGTGGCTGTGGCGCCTGAAGGACGGCATAGATGCAAAATTCATGCAGCAATTCAAGGGACTGGCGTAAGCGCATAGTGCGCAACGGGGCACAGTATTTTCCCGCACCGCTTCGGGCATGTCCCCGGTTACTGCAAGAAACGCATCGGATCCACGCTTTCCTGACCGCGTCGCACCTCAAAATGCAAGAAGCTGGGATCGCCTGCTGCCACTTTGCCGATGGTCTGGCCTTGGGACACGCGCGCGTCCTTTGCAACACTCAGGTTGTCAATATTTGCATAGACCGTCAGCAACCCGTCATTATGGCGAAGCACCATGATATTGACATTGCCCGTGGTGCGCGTGATCGCTGCGACTGTTCCGGCAGCAGCAGCACGAACATTGGTTCCCGCGCTTGCGGCAATGCCGATACCTTCATTGCGGCCGGGCGCATAGGCCCGGATGATGCGCCCGTCAACCGGCATCACAAAGGTTGTGCGCGATGCTTCGGTGCGTTCCTGCGACAGGTCGGGCGCGGGCGGGGTTGCGGCTGTGGCGGCGGCCTGTGCCTGCTCGGCCGAAGGGACGGCGGCGGGCAAGGGCGTGGATGCGCTCGGCGGTGGCGGCGCGGGGCTGGCGCTGCCCGGTGGGGTTGTTGTGGTGACAGGCGCGGGCGTTGGCGTGGCCGCAGCCTGCTGCGCCTGTTGCCCCACCGGAACCAGCAATGTCTGGCCTTCGCGCACGCGCATTTCGGGGTCAAGGCCGTTCCAGTCCGCCAGCGCGCGCGGGGTGACATTATACAGCCGCGCAATGGTGAAGGCGGTTTCGCCGCGCTGCACCACATGGCGGGTGGGCTGCGCCTCGGCAGGTTGGGTGGTGGCGGCAGGGCGCGGGGCGGCGGGCGCGGGTTGGGCCGTGCCGGTTTCCGCACGGCTGATGGCGGTGTCGGCCAATGTGGATATTTCTATGTCACCCGCGCGCGGGGCGCTTCCTGACGTGGCGGCCCCCCGTGGCAGGGCCAGAACTTCGCCCGCGCGCAGTCGGGTTTCAGGCGTCAGCGCATTGAACCGCGCAAGTTCGCTGTCGGACATGCCGATACGGTTTGCGACTGTGGCAACTGTGTCGCCACTGCGCGCGACGGCCACCTGATAGTCAGGATAGGAGATGACACCGCGCGCATCCGGTCGCGGGCGCTGCGGGGTTGCCTGCCGCGCCGCATCAGATGTGGTGAACCCGCTTGTGGGGCTGCGCAGGTCCGCGTCAAAACTTTCGCATGCGGCAAGTGCCAGAAGGGCTGCACTGCTCAGTAGTGTCATCTGGCGTTTCAGATGCATTTTCCTGTCACCTCTGTTATGTCGCGCAATGGCGTGCGTGGTTCTGCGCCACGGCTGCCGCTGTCCTGTTTCCAACTAGTGACCCAAACCTTCCAGAAGGGGTACAAAACGCACTGCGCGCATTTCTTCATATTCAAGGCCGTCTTCATGCCGGACCACCCGTATCAGGCTTTGCACGGTGTCCGACTGGCCCACTGGCACAACCATGATACCCCCGATCTTCAACTGCGCCAAGAGCGGGCCGGGCGGGTCTTCTGCTGCCGCGGTCACGATGATGCGATCAAACGGGGCCTGTTCGGGCAAACCATAAGACCCGTCAGACACCATGCTGGTAATATTGGGCAATCCCAGCTGGTCGAACACGTTCTGTGCCGCCTTGGCAAGGGTGCGGTGGCGTTCGACTGTATACACCCGCCGCGCCAGTTGTGACAAGATCGCCGCTTGATAGCCCGATCCGGTGCCCACTTCCAGCACCTTGTCGCGGGGGCTGACCTGCAAGGCTTCGGTCATCAGCGCCACCACTGACGGTTGGCTGATGGTTTGACCGCAGGCAATGGGCAAGGGCATATCTTCATAGGCGCGGTCGCTGAAAATGCCAGTGACGAACGCGCGCCGGTCAATGCGTTCCATGGCCGACAGCACGCGCGCATCCGTCACCCCGCGTGAGCGGATGGTATAGATGAAGCGCATGCGCTGTTCGGCCAGATCGTCACCTTGCGTCATTCAAGTGCCTTTTTCACATCACTCAGGGCGTCATGCGCTGTCAGGTCGGCGCGCATCGGGGTTACGGAAATATACCCTTCAAGGTTGACAGCCGCATCTGTGCCGGGCGCTGTGGGCTGGTGCTGTGGCCCGCCGGTCACCCACAGGAATTTCCGCCCCGAGGGGGAAATATGCGGCTTCACGCCGAAAAACGTGTCACGACGATAGCCTTGGGGCGTGACGCGCAGGCCCTTTACATCAGCACTTGCCACAGGGGGGAAGTTTACGTTGTAAAACAGCCGGTAATCCCCCTGATCCCAGGGCGCGTCCTTGATCAGGCGTTCAATGACGGCCTGTCCATGCCCCACAGCGCTGTCGAACAAGCTTGGCAGGTCTTCGGACAGCGGCCCCATATATTGCGAAAGCGCAATCGCGGGCAGGCCCTGAAGCGCGGCTTCCATTGCGCCGCCCACAGTGCCGGAATACATGACATTTTCAGCGGCATTATTGCCACGGTTGATGCCCGACAGCACCAGATCAGGGCGCGCCCCCTGCAGCACGTCATACAGGCCCGCCAGCACGCAATCCGCAGGTGACCCCTCGGCAGCGTAGCGGCGCTTGTCCAGTTTTGCGATCATCATCGGGTGGGTGTAGCTGATGCAATGGCCCACGCCGGATTGCTCGAACGCAGGCGCCACAACCCAGACTTCGCCATCAGGGCCCGCGATGTTTTGCGCGATCCGTTCCAGAACCTGCAATCCCGGTGCATTGATCCCGTCATCATTGGTTACCAGAATGCGCATAAGATCCCCTTGCTTGCATTTGTCTTGCTTAGAACAGGGCAGCGCAGGCGACAAGGGGCGAAGCTTGAACCATTTATATACCTTCGTGATTGTAGCAGTTGCGGCGCAGTTCCATATTCCTTATGTGGCAGATGTGCGGATGGTCGGATGGCCGCGTGCAGGGGTGCAAATCGCTGTTCGAGGAAAGTCCGGGCTCCATGAAGCAACGGTGCCGGGTAACGCCCGGCCGGGGTAACCCGAGGGAAAGCGCCACAGAGAACAGACCGCCATGCATGCATGGCACGGGTGAAACGGTGGGGTAAAAGCCCACCGCGGGACGGGCAACCGGACCGGCACGGCAAGCCCCACCGGGAGCAATGCCGAATAGGGACTTCGCGCGGGTATGATCCGACAGGATATCTCCGCAGGGCCGCTTCAGCCTGAAGTCCGGGTTGGCAGCTAGATCCTGTCCGCAAGGGCAGGGGCAGATGAATGGTCATCAAGGGGGGCATATGCCCCCTGAACAGAACCCGGCTTACAGACCATCCGCACAATAATTTTCCAACCAGCCCTTGAAAACGGTGGGGCATGTGCCGGAATATTGCGGGAATCCGGTTGACACGGGGCGCAAGCCTTGTAGAAGGCAGGTTCAGAATTCACGGGCGATGGGCCGTTATGGCGCGTGTCCCGGTTCAGGAGAGTATAAAATGGCGAAGCCGACCACCATCAAGATCCGTCTGAACTCGACCGCGGGGACCGGGCATTTCTATGTGACCAAGAAAAACGCCCGCACCATGACCGAGAAGATGACAACGCGCAAATACGACCCCGTTGTGCGCAAGCATGTTGAATACAAAGAAGGCAAGATCAAATAATCCTGCCCGCTTTACGTCGACTAAAAACCGCGCCCTTGGGCGCGGTTTTTGTTTAGGCGCCGAACTGGCACCCGCGCATGGCCTGCCCCCCCCTGTCACCTGCTCCAAGGGGGGGGCGGGTCAGAACCGCAACGCGGTGGTCAGCGAAAAACTGCGCCCCGGTTCATAAAACGGCGTCACGCTGTTGAAATCCGCACCATAGGTCGCGCGATCGGCATACAGCTTGTCAAACAGATTGTTCACCTCGGCACGAATGACAAGCCCCTTGATGTTGGGGGCATGATATTCGGCAAACAGGTTGGCCACGGCATAGCCGGGGATGGCGCGGTCCGATCCTGCTGCAACGGTCTGGTAGGCTTTCGCGGCCTGCACACTGCCCCCGAAGGCAAAATCGCTGTTGCGCGGCTGGTGCTGTGCCTCCAGGGCCATGACACCCCCAAGCGGCGCGCCCAGATCAAGCGCGGAATAGCTGTCGGAAACCTGACCATCAACTTTCAGCTTGCTTTGGGAATAGCTGGCGCGCAAATACCCCCCGTCCCAGCCATAGCCCAGACCCAGATTGAACCCGCGACTTTCCGCGTCCCCCACCGCATTTCGCGCATAAACACTGACTCGGGCGTTATCTATGCGCGTCAGGAACACTTCGCCATCAAGGCGGAACTGGTCGGCCTCATAGTCAAAACCGATGGTGTAACTGGTGGACCGTGCCGCGCGCATGGCGCTGTAATCCCAGGCGGGGTTGAAGATGAAGTTGTCCTCCAGTGACAGGCCCCCAAATACCGACGATACCCCGGCCCGCAAGCTGAATGCGTCGCTTACGGCATAGGCCGCCGACAGGTTGCCGCTGAACCCGCTGAAACTGCTGTGCCATCCGTTCACGCCGGTGAAGTCCTGATGATCGAAGCGCAGCCCAAAGGACAGCGACAGGGCCGCAGTCGGGTCCAGGCGCGCTTGGGCATAGGCACCGGTATTGCGCGCGGATTCGCGCAGCCGCGCGGTGGCGTTATCATGGTAAGTGCTGGCGCGGTCATAATAATCCACACCTGCTGTAACTGTCCCCAGTTCCCCCAGATTGAAGCGATTCTCGACCTTGGCCGACAGGGTGGAACTGTCCCCCCAACTGGTGCCCAAGGCCGGCGACAGCGGTTGATCGACGCCGACACGCACGCGCGAACGGCCCAGCACAATGCGCGGGTCCCAGAACCCGTCTGCTGCAGTGTTTTCATAAGACAGCGAGAATGTGTCGCGGGTTGTGTTATAACGGCGCGGCTCTCTCGGGGCGCCTGCGCCGATCATATTGGCGCGAAACGGGCGCAGCGCGTCATCCATCATGCGCAGGCCGGACAGTTCAAACCGGTGCCCATCAGGGGTTTGATACGCGACTTTCAGCAGGCCCGATGTCAGGTCCGCTGCGCTGCCTGCCACTGTGTCCCCCGCGCCTGTGCGGTAATCGCGGCCCTTGGCGCGTTTCAGATAGCCCAACCCTTCAAACCCGCCGTGGCGTGCCGCCAGTGTGACCGAACCGCTGGGCGTGCGGCCATTGCTGGCATAGGACAGGCGCGCATTGCCGCCGACAGCGCGGCCCGCAAGCAGCACATCCGCCGCATCGACGGTTTCCATCACAACCGCGCCCGCCATCGCATGGGGTCCGGCATCCGCAGCGGCGGCACCAGCATCTACGCGCACGGATTTCATCAGACCGGGATCAAAGGCATTCGCCGATGTGTGGTGAAAGATGCGGTTGTTTTGCGACACGCCGTCCAGCGTTACGCCAAGGTTCAGCATATCCACCCCGTTTACAAATATCTTTTGCGCCACGGGAATACCGCCGCCCACCGACACAGACGCAATTCCCGAAAACAGGTCACGCAGGGTGCCCATGCGCGCGCGGTCCAGTTCGGCATCTGCCACATAGTGGCTGTTCGTGCGGTCGGCGGCGTTGCCGTCAGGGTCCTGCGCGCGCATAAAGGCAGGGTCCAGCACAAGCTGGCCCAGATGCAATTCGCCCGATTGCTGCGCATGGGCGGTGTGCGCGCAAGCAATGGCCAGCGCCGAGGTGCACAAGAAAACGGCAAGACAGGGTTTTGGCCGGTTATGGCCGGTTTGTGGCAAGGGGGTCATAGCAAGCTCCAACTGTGTGGGGGATGGCTGGGGCTTGGACCTGGCTTGTGGCGGGTTTTATGAAAGATGATAATAACATGCAAGTGCATGTTTTGGGTTGGCTGTCCAGTGCGCACCCCGCCCGCATGGTGCGGGCGCGCTAGCTCAGGGTGAAATCGCTGACATGTGCGACAACGCGCGTGGGCGTGTTTTCACTGTTGGAGGAGACAGCCACCGCAACCACCTGTTCCAGCGGGCGGTTGAACACGCGCGGAAAATCGCGCGCAAGATCGACGTTTTCCGTGAACTGGCCCGTCGCGGGCCTGCGTGTGATCAGATTGCGCAGCCGGTCTGGCGCATGCGGGCTTGGAACCACCGTGCCAGGGGGCTGGTCGCCGCCCCAGGTATACATGACAACATAAACCGAACGGTTGCGCAGCAAGCTGGCAATGCTGGTGCCCGCGCGCAGGCGCGCGGCCTGATCGGCGGGCATGCTGGCAAAGAACACGCCCAGGTTGCGGTCATCATTGCCAATTTGCGACAGGTCCGACGCGGGCGCGGACGCGTCAACCTGCCATGTCCAGCGCGCCTGCGTGGCATCGCGCATATCCGGGGGCAGAATGCGATACAGGATGGACGAAGTGCCATCAGATATGACGGTCAAACGCTCGGGGCGCAATTCAAAGCGGTTGGGGCGAAGCCGCCGGAAGGTCAGGTGGTCCCAGTCGCCATCGAAACTGACGGTTGAGCTTTGTGCAACAGCCCGGTGGGCCCCATGCAGTGCAACACCTGCAGTTGCGGCGACAAGAAAGCCTCGGCGGGAAAGGGTCATGGGGTTCCTCCGTATCTGGACCAACATACATGTCTTACGCAGGATACAGGGCAGAAGTGACACAGCCATGTTCACAGTATTGCGAGCTCAACGCGGGGTTTGGCAAAAGCCCTGTGGGGCGGTAGCTTTCCTTTTGGTGTCGGGGCAATACGCTATATCAGCATCACAACACTACATAACAGGGGCGAGGGTCTTGAAGGACAAGCTGATATTCGTGACGGGCGGCGGGTCCGGTCTGGGGCTGGAACTGGTGCGGCTGGCGTGGGGCAGGGGGTATCGTGTCATCTGCACGGGCCGCCGGGGCGCGCAGGACCTGCCCGACGATTTCCCTGATATCCCCTATCTTTGTTGCGACATGTCATCGCAACACGGGGCGCAGCAGGCCGCAGACTGGGCGCTGGCGCAATCGGGGGGGCGCATTGATTGCGCTTTGTTGAATGCCGCTGCGGGGTATTTCCGCCCGCTGGTGGCTGAAACTGCCGCGTCGATCACGGATGTTATGGCGTTGAATCTGGAAGCGAACATGATTCTGACGCACCGGCTTGCGCCTGCCCTTGACGGTGGCACGCTTGCGCTGATCGGATCGGTTGCGCGCAAAGGGGCGGCGGGGATGCCGGTCTATGCCTCAAGCAAGGGTGCACTGGACGGGTTTGGCAGGGCCTTGGCCGAAGAATGGCGCGGGCGCGTGCGCGTGCGTGTCCTGCACCCCGGCCCGACAGCCACCGGCATGTCCGCGCGCGCAGGGCGCAAGCCCGATTTTGCCGACAGGGTGTTTCTGTCACCGCGCGCCATGGCGCATTGCGTTCTGGATGCGGCGCTGGCCCGCAAGGGCGCTGACAGGCAGGTTATTTCCTATGGTCGGGTGTTGTTCCATCCGGCCCGGTTGCTGCGCAGGGGGGGCACATGATGGGGCGCGTTCTGATAACGGGGGGCAGCAGCGGGCTGGGCAAGGCCTTGGTTGCAGCTTGCCATGACCGCGGCCTTGGGCCGGTGTCTGTGCTGGATGTTGCCCCCGCACCTGACGCTGCGGGGGGAAAACTGGACTGGGTTTTGCACGACATGGCGGACACGCGGGCGCAAAGCTGGTCGGCATTGGCCGAAACGCTGCAGGAACAAGGGCCGTTTGACCTTGTTATCCTGAATGCCGGGATCAGCGCGACCGGCCGCTTTGAGGGGATTCCCCTTGCCACGCATCTGGCTGTGGCGCGCGTCAATCTGCTTGGTCCAATGCGGTTGGTGCATATGCTGTTGCATGCAGGGCTTCTGGCACAGGGGGGGCGGGTGGTGTTCATCTCCTCGTTGTCGGTTTATACGGGGTATCCGGGGGCGGCCAGCTACGCCGCCAGCAAGGACGGGTTGGCCAGCCTTGCGCGCGCCTTGCGCAAACCCTTGCGCAAGGCTGGCAACATAAGCGTGCAGCTGGTCTGCCCCGGCCCAATGGACACCCCCCATGCCGCGCGCCATGCGCCCGAAGGCGCGCGTGCCGACCGGCGCAGTGACCCCGCCCGTGTGGCCCGCCAGATCCTTGAGCTGCCGCAGGGGCGGTTTGTGCTGTTGCCCGGCCTTGGCGCAAAACTGGCCGCTGTGGCAGGGACGCTTTTCCCGCATATGATGACGCGCATCATGGGCAAGGTGCTGTTCGCCCGCCTGAAATAGGCGCGCCCCCGGCGGGGTGCGGGCGGCCACCTGACAAGCATGTGCCGGAATGCCGGATACCCGTCAGGCACCCTATAGCGTGTTGCGCAAAAGTGGGAACCGGTTTTGCGTGAAAAATCACGCGACCACAAAGAGTTAGAGTGGATTGCGTGAATGCTAATGACCGCAACACACTCTAGACAGGCTGCAGGAGATAAAGCGCGACTGTCGCAAGGCCCAGAAGCGCCATGGTTTCCAGCACGACAATCGCCATATGCCCGCCCCCCACAGCCGACAAGGCCCGCAGCGATGTCTTGATGCCAAGCGCGGCAATCGCCGTGATCAGGCAGATGCGCGATATCAGATCGACCTTCGCCACCAGAATGGGCGGCAACTCAACCACCGACCCCAGCAACACCAGCGCCAGAAACAGCAGCATGAACCACGGCAAAAGCGGGATTTTCCCGCCCCCATGCCCCCCCGGTTGCCCGCCCCGCGCCAAACGCAGGGCAAGGACGATGGCAATCAGGACAACCGGCAGCATGGCCACGCGAAACAGTTTGACAATCGTGGCCGTGTTGCCCGCTGCATCCGACACGGAAAACCCTGCGCCGACAACTTGCGCCACGTCATGAATGGTGGCCCCGATCAGGAACCCTTGTTGAATGTCTGAAAACCCCAGATATCCGAACAGCACCGGATAGGCCACCATTGCAAATGTCGACAGCGCCGTAACCGCCATGACTGTGAACAGCGTGTCGCGTTCCATCCTGTCATCAGCGGGCAGAACTGCCGCAATGGCCAGCGCCGCAGAGGCCCCGCAAATGGCCACAGCCCCCCCTGTCAGCAGCGCAAACCGCCACCGGCAGCGCAGCAGGGGCGCGGCCACGAACCCCACCCCGATGGTGGTGACAATCAACCCGACCAGAAGCCCCGCGCCCACCAGCCCGATCTGGGCCAGATCCTCCAGCACGATACGAATGCCCAGCAGCCCCACGCCCAACCGCAGCAGCCCCTTTGCCGCGAAGTCCACCCCTGCGCGGCAGGGTCCCTGTTCGTGAAGGAAATTGAACGCCATCCCCAAAAGCAGCGCAAACAACATGACGGGTGCCGCGTAATGCGCGCCAAGAAATGCCGCAGCCGCTGCAATTGTCGCGCTAAGCAGCACGCCCGGCGCCAGAGTGCCAGCATGGCCACATGTAGTGAAAAATTTGGTCATGGTCCCTCTTGGCCCGGCTTTGGGGGGGGCGATGTCGCACAGGCGCGCGCGCGATCATATCCCCAGAAAAATGCCCGGCAGGGTGCCGGGCATCTTGTTTCGTGCGACGTTGCCCGCTGGTCAGTTCATATCTGCCTGACGCGCGGTTTCAATGGCCTCTTCTGCAGCGGCGGCATGCGCCATGAAGCTGTCCAGCACTTCTGGCCCATGTGGCACATTGGCACGGAACCAGTCAAATGCGGGGTCGGCCGCTTCGCGGAAGGCGGCGCGCTGGTCGTCGGTGGGAACGTAGATTTCCCCGCCAGCTGCGCGGAATGCCTCGTATGCGGCGATTTCCTTGCGTTTGGGGCTGGCGAATGTTGCTTGTTGCAGGGCTGCAAACCCGTCCAGCACGATGCGCTTGTGTTCATCCGACATGGACATGAAGCGGTCATTCGTCATCCACCAGAACGCGCCCATATAGCTGTGATTGTCCAGCGTCAGGTATTTCAGACCAGCATCGGTGAAGCGCATGTTCATGATGTCGGTAATCCCGTTGGCCGTGCCTTCCACAACCCCTGTCTGCAACGAGGTGAACAGTTCCGGCCATGCAATGGGTGTGGGGGACGCGCCAAGCGCAGTTGCCAATGTCTGCGGCAGGTCGGCGGGCACAGTGCGCATTTTCATTCCCGCCAGATCAGCCGGGGTTTCAATGCGCTTTTGGGTGTTGGCATAGCTGCGCCAGCCGCCGGTGTTGCCCACAGACATAAGGCGGATCAGCCCGTCACTGTCGGCCAGCGCCAGATCGCGCAATTCGCGCACGAAATCGCCTGACAGCACATGTTCGGCCACGCGGTCATCACTCATCAGATAGGGCAGGTCCAGCACCTGAATATAGGGAAACAGCCCTGCCGCCCCGCCTGATGTGGATACGAAAATGTCAATCGACCCTTCCGCCACCCCGGCAAGGCATTCATCCCCGCGCGTGCACAACTGGGTGCCGATGAACAGATCAACGGCGATTTCCCCGTTTGACGCGGTTTCCACGAAGTTTTTGAACACCACCAGACCGTCATAATCCTCATCATCTTCGTTCGAGGTGGCGGTGGCCCGCAAGGTGATGTCCTGCGCAAAGGCCGCGCCGACGGGGGCCGTCAGCAGGGTGGCCAGCAACAGGGATTTCAGTGTCGTCTTCAACATAATGGTATCCTCCCTTGGATGTTTGAAGATCATTGAACAAACCCGAACAGACGCGGCACTGTCAGCGTCAGCGCGGGAATATAGGTCAGTAGGAATATCACCGTGACCTGAACCGCCAGAAACGGCAGGATGGCTTTTGACAGGGTTTCCACCCGCAACCCCGACACAGAGGAGGTGACAAACAACACCAGCCCCATGGGCGGGGTCAGCAACCCCACAGTCAGGTTCACGGCCATGATGATGGCGAAATGCACCGGATCAACGCCCAGCTCCACGAAGATCGGCCCAAGGATCGGCCCCAGAATGATGATCGCGGGACCGGCATCCAGAAACATGCCAACAAGGAACAAAAGCAGGTTGATCAGGAACAGCAACACCAGCGGGTTGTCAGACAGCGCCAGCAGAATGCCCGCCATCTGTTCGGGCGTGCGCGCCAGTGCCGCCACGGTCTTGAAGGCCATTGCAGCCCCCACCAGCAGCAGCACCACCGCCGATGTAATGCCCGCGCGCGTCAGGATATCGGGGATATCGCGCAGTTTCAGGGTCCGCATGATGAACAATGCCACCACGAAGGCATATCCGACAGCGACCGCCGCGGCCTCGGTCGGGGTCATGACACCGCCAAGGATACCGCCCAGAATGATTACGGGCGTCATCAGCGGCCAGAACGCCCTGAGCGAGGCCGTGCCGCGTTCGCCCCAGCTGGCGCGTTTGGTGGCGGCAGGCAATTCGTATTTGTCGGCCATCAGCCAGACCGCCACCATCAACCCGCCTGCCATCAGGATACCCGGCACAATCCCCGCCAGAAACAGTGCCGCCACGCTTTCGCCCATGACATAGGCATAGATGATCATGATCCCCGATGGCGGGATGATCGGCCCGATGATGGAACTGGCCGCTGTGATGGCCGCTGCAAAACGCTTCTTGTAGCCGTTCTTTTCCATGGCGGGTATCAGCATGGACCCCAGCGCCGACACATCCGCCACCGCAGACCCTGACAGCCCGGCAAACAGCATGGAGGACAGCACATTCACATGTGCCAGCCCGCCGCGCAGATGCCCCACCAGCGCCTGTGAAAATTCCACCAGCCGAAGCGTGATGCCGGAACGGTTCATCAATTCCCCCGCCAGCATGAAAAACGGAATCGCCATCAGCGGGAAACTGTCGATGCCCGTATAAACATTGCGATACAGCAGCGTGATGTCGCGTTCCATTCCCGCTGCCCATAACAGCAGCCCCGGCGCGGCCAGAAGCGCGAAGAACACAGGCAGGCCCAAGAACAGGAAAACAAGGAATACCGGCAGAAAAAAGCTTAGCATGTCATTCTGCCCCCAAAGTGACTTGATCTGTGATTTCCGGCAAATCGTCAGCGCGCCCCAGAAGGGCTACGAATTCGCGCAGCATCAGTTCTACGGACACGGCCATCAGCGCGCCAATTCCCACCAGCATGGACATCATCTGCCAGCCCTTGGGCACCTTGCGCCATGTGGACAGATCAAGGCTTGTGGGCACATTCAGGCTGTCGGTGCCAAACCGGCCCGCCAGCCCCGTGACCTCTCGCAGGCCAATCTGCCACGCTTTCCACAGAATGATCATTGCCAAGGATAACAACGCCAGCGTCAGCACATGGCGCAGCAGGCGCGGCAACAGCACTGTCAGAAGTTCAATGGCCACGAACCCGCCGCGCCGATAGGCCGTGCCGATCATCAGCCCTGCAGACCACAGCATCAGGAACCGCGACGCTTCTTCCGGCCATGGAAGGGCGCTGCCCAGCACATAGCGGCAAAACACCTGTGTCAGGATGAAACACACCATCAGCAGGATGCACGCGGCCCCCAACCAGCGCCCCACGGTCAGGGTAGCCGAATTTACCACTGCCAGCAGTTCTGACAGCGCGATTAGCATGCGCATTTTAGCCCCCCTCCCTTGTCTGGCCTGTCCAAATCAGGCCATCTTTAACGATATCAGTCTAACGGGCTGACAGTTCCGTAGCCCCCCTGACTGAAGACAAGCGGCGCGCCCCCCCGACGCGCCGCGCGCAGCACCCGGCCCACGATGATGACATGGTCCCCGCCGTCATGGGTGGCGTATTGAACGCAGTCGAACCGCGCCAATGCTGTGTCCAGCACTGGCACATCCTCGGCATTGTGCCTGTGTGCCAGCCCGTCAAACCCCGCGCCGTCGCGGGCAAACCGCGCCAGCAAATCCTGCGCGTCATGGGGCAGGACGTGAATTGCGTAATGGCGCGCGCCCACATAATGCGCGAAGCGGCGCGATGATTTCGCGGGCGACCACAGCACCAGTGGCGGGTCCAGTGACAGGGCGGCAAAACTGTTGGCCGCAAATCCCATGGGGCCGTCCTTGCCTGCAATGGTGACAAGTGTAACGCCGGTGGCAAAACACCCCAATGCATCGCGGAAACGGCGCGTTTCATCGCGTCCGGGAACGAATTCGTCAGGGGGCATCATTGCGCCATCCGCCATCACGCCACCTCTTGCCCGCGCGCCAGCGTATACAGTTCGAACCATGTCTGACGGTCCATCGGAACGCGCAGCGCGTCCGAAATTCGCGCAATACGCGCCAGACTGTTGGTTCCCAGAACCGGCAAAATGCCTGCCGGGTGGTGCAGCAGCCATGCAATGGCCGCCGCGCTCCAATCGGCGTTTGCCGCTGCGCCCAATTCATCCAGCCGCGCGCGCAGCCCCTGCGGTGCCGCATTCGCCAGCGCCCCCCCTGCAAGGGGACTCCAGGCCATGGGCGCGATCCGGTGCTGGTGCAGATAGGCCAGATCCCCGTTTGTCAGCGCGTCATGGGCCATCAGGCTGATTTCAATCTGGTTGGTGACCAATCGGGTGGACATGCGCGATTGCAGCAAATCCATGTCGAAGGGCCGGAAATTCGACACACCGACGGCGCGGACCTTGCCACTGGCCACCAGCCGGTCCAGTTCGGCGCCAGTTTCGTCAGGGTTGATCAGCGGATCAGGACGATGGATCAACAGCACATCGATATGGTCCGTGGCCATGTCGCGCAAGCTGGCCTCGAGTGATGCGGAAATATGCGCGGCACTGGTGTCATAATGTTTTACCCGTGCGCCGGAATGCCGGCCCGCAGGGGCGATGATGTCGCATTTGGTGACAATCTGGATCTGGTCGCGCAAATGTGGGGCCTGGCGCAGCGCGGCACCAAAAATCGCTTCAGCGGTGTAGCCGCCGTAAATATCGGCCTGATCCATCGTGGTGATACCCTGCTGCAGGCAGGCTTCAACCTTGGCCTGCACATGGGCGGGGCTGGTGTCGGCGTCGTCACCCAGACGCCACATTCCATAGACCAGCCGCGACAGGGCCAGATCGGGGGTCAGCGCAATTTTTTCCATCAGCGGCGCTCTCCGGTTCCAAGGGGGGTTGCAGGGGTCTGGGCGGGCACGCGGCCATATTCATGCGGCAGCGATACGGTTTGCAGATGCGGCATGACCTTCTGGCCGAAAATATCGGCTTCGTCATGATGGGGATAGCCCGACAGGATAAAGGCGCGAATGCCCATGGCGCGGTAGTCTTCCAGCTTGCTCAGGACCTGATCCACCGACCCCACCAGCGCCGCCCCGCAGCCCGAGCGCGCGCGTCCAACACCTGTCCACAGGTTGGGTTCAGCATAGCCGAATTTGTCGGCCAGTTCGCGCGCGCGGGCCTGATGTGCGACCCCCAGACTGATGCTGTCATGCGCGCGCTCGCGGATCAGTTTGCCGTATTCGTCATCCAGCTTGCTGGCGATATGGTCGGCATACTCGCGCGCCTCTGCCTCGGTGTCGCGCACGATGACATGCACGCGCAGCCCGTAATCCAGCGTTCTGCCATGGGCCTGTGCGCGGGCATGCACATCGCGCATGCGCTGGGCCAGCACCTCTCTGGGTTCGGGCCACATCAGGTAGACATCGCATTGCGCCCCGCATAATTCCAGCGCATCGGGGGAATAGCCGCCGAAATACAAAAGCGGGCCGCCATTTTGCTGATAGGGGCGCGCGGGATCGGCGTTGAGCTTGCTGATCTGGTAAATCTCGCCGGAATATTCAATCTCGTCGCGGGTCCAGGCCTGCCGCAGGATTTCGACAACTTCATGGCTGCGCTTGTAGCGATAGGCGCTTGCGGCAACCTCGCCGGGGAAGTCTGATGAAATGACATTCAGCGTCAAACGCCCCTGCAGCATATGATCCAGTGTCGCAACTGTGCGTGCCAGCATGACAGGCTGCATTTCCCCGCAGCGGATTGCGGCCAGAAAATTGATGCGCTCCGTAATGGGTGCGCAGCCCGCCACGAAAGACAGCGTGTCCTGTCCGACCTGAAAACTGGACGGGCACAGAATGTTGCGAAACCCGTTCGCCTCGGCCGTTTTGACAATGCTGGAGCAATGCGCCCAGCTGGACCGCAAGCGCCCGTCCGGCACGCCCAGAAATTCGTAATCATCCGAACACAGCGCCGCAAACCAGCTGACTTCGGCACCCTCCAGATCGGCCGATGTGACGGGCACGATGCTCATGAAAATCTCCATCCCTCATGTATCTTTTCACTTGCTAGCAGGTCGAAAATAGTAAATCAATAGAGTATCAATTTTATTTTCAGGGGCCATAGGGGGTTATGTCAGACACCGGATCACTACCGCTTCACATGCAGATAGCAGAACTGCTGATCCGCGATATTGCGGCGGGCCGTCTGGTCGATGGCGAGCGTCTGCCCCCTGAACGCCAGATGGCCGCCGCACATGGTATTTCGGTGGGGACATTGCGCAAGGCGCTTGCGGCCCTGCAGGAAAAACACTTGCTGGAACGCGTGCAAGGGTCCGGCAATTACATTCGCGCGCGGGCCGAGACGGAGTCGGTCTATGCGTTCTTGCGGCTGGAGCTGGCCAATGGGGGCGGCTTGCCCAAAGCGCGCGTGCTGTCTGTTGACCGCTTGCCCAAGGACCCCGCATTGCCCGATTTCGGCCCCCACAGCCATGGCCACCGCATCCGGCGGTTGCGCTTCCTGTCCGGTGTCGTCGCCGCGGTTGAGGAAATCTGGCTTGATGCATCTCAGGCCGCCACGCTGTCGGCGCCGGAATTGTCGGAATCGCTGTATTACTTCTACCGCACGCGGTTGAACCTGCGTATTGCCCGCGCGGTGGACAGCGTGGGGCAGGGGCCGGTTCCGGACTGGGCGCCTGCAGAATTCCCCCACCCGCCGGGCGCGGCCCTGCCTATGATCACCCGCATCAGCCACAGCCACGAAGGCGCGCCGGTGGAAGCGTCATGGACATGGTATGATCCCTTGCGCGTGCGCTACACTGTCAGACTGAAATAAGGACATCTCGCTTGGAACAAATACGATACGGCATCATCGGCTGTGGCATGATGGGGCAGGAACATTTGCGCAATATCGCCCTGATCGAGGGGGCACAGGTTGCCGCGATTTTTGAACCTGACGCGGGCATGCGGGCCCAGGCGCAGGCGCTGGCCCCCATGGCGCAGTTTCACGACACACTCGACAGCTTGCTTGCCACGGACAAGCTGGACGCGCTGCTGATCGCCAGCCCCAACTATTTGCATGTCGACCAGATTGCCCGTATCGCGGCAAGCCGCCCGCTGCCGCTGCTGGTGGAAAAGCCTGTTTTCACCGATCCTGCGCATTTTGACACCCTGCGTGCGCTGGACTATGGCGCGCCGCTTTGGGTGGCGATGGAATACCGCTACATGCCCCCTGTTGCCGCATTTGTGCAACAAGCCCAACAGGTGACCGGCGGGATCAAGATGCTCAGCATCCGCGAACACCGCTTCCCCTTCTTGCCGAAAATTGGCGACTGGAACCGCTTCAACCGCAATACGGGCGGCACACTGGTTGAAAAATGCTGCCATTTTTTTGACCTTATGCGCCTGATTATGAAAGATAATCCTGTTCGTATCATGGCGTCGGGCGGGCAGGACGCCAACCATCTGGACGAACGCTATGACGGGGCGCAGCCAGATATCTGGGACAATGCCTATGTGATTGTGGATTTCGCCCGCGGCGCGCGGGCAATGTTGGAATTGTGCATGTTCGCCGAAGGGGCGCGGTATCAGGAGGAGATTACCGCCGTCGGTCCTGATGCGCGCATCGAATGCCTTGTGCCCGGTCCGGGGCGGTTCTGGCCTGCCCATCTGGGGGCGCCGCCGATCCCACAATTGATTGTCAGCCCACGCAACCCCAAAGGGCCGCGCCAGATGGAGGTGCCTGTTGATCCCGCGCTGCTGGATGCGGGGGACCATAACGGCTCAACCTTCTACCAGCATGCCCGCTTCGCTGATGTGGTGCGCGGGCGCGGCAAGGTCGATGTGTCCTTGTCGGATGGTCTGTGGGCGGTTCAGATGGGGCTGGCTGCGCAGCATTCCGCACGGACGGGGCAGGCGGTGCGCCTGAATGCTGACGGACGCATTGACACTTGCGCCCCTGCAAATGACACTGCGTGACATTCTTGCAAGAAGGAAACAGCCATGCGTATTCTGTTCACCGGGGGGGCTGGCAAGGCGGGGCGCCATGCCATAGCCCATTTGCTGCAGCAGGGCCACCGCGTGCTGAATGTAGACCTGGCGCCGCTGGAACTGCCGGGGGTGGAGAACCGCGTGGCCGACATTGCCGATGCAGGGCAGATGTTCGATGTCATGTCCAGCTATGCGGGGTTTGACGAACTGGACGCGGGCACTGGTGTTCCCCGTTTTGATGCTGTCGTGCATTTCGCGGCTGTCCCGCGTATTTTGCTGAAAAGCGATAATGAGTGTTTCCGCGTCAACACGCTGGGCACCTATAACGTCCTTGATGCCGCGTTGAAATTTGGCGTGCGCAAGATTGTCTTCGCATCCTCGGAAACGACCTATGGCGTGTGCTTCGCGGATGGCGAACGCAAGCCCGACTACTTGCCGCTTGACGAAGATCATCCCACAGTGCCTGAAGACAGCTATGCCATGTCCAAGGTGGTCAACGAGGCGACAGCGCAATGTTTCCAGCGCAGAAGCGGCGCAGATATTTACGGGCTGCGCATCAACAACGTGATCGAACCGCAGGATTACGCTGCGCAATTTCCTGAATACCTGCAAAACCCGTCGCTGCGGCGGCGCAATTTCTTCGCCTATATCGATGCGCGCGATCTGGGGCATATGGTGGCGCGGTGCCTGCAGGTTGACGGGCTGGGATATCAGGTGTTCAACGTGTCAAATGACACCCATTCTGTGGCCACCAGCACATCGGACCTGATTGCCGAATATTATGCAGACGTGCCCCTGACGCGCGACATGGGCCAGCAGGAGACATTCTATTCCAACGCCAAGGCGAAGGCGCTTTTGGGGTTCAATCCGCAGCATGACTGGCGCGATATTCTGGGGCGCTAGGGCCTGATCCGGCTGGGGTGAAGCTTTTGAGGGGGGTATGGG